>CAZNSV010000098.1:0-9735 GCA_964575775.1 uncultured Desulfovibrionaceae bacterium | reverse complement strand
GCCAGCGCGCCCGAGACCCCTTCCGCCTGCATGCTCTTCGGCACCCTGACGGGGAGCTTTCCCCAGGCCGAGCGCGGTGGATTGCACATCGCCCCCCACGTGGGCAGCAGCCTGGCCAACCTGGCCGCCCAGCCCCTGGCCACACGGCAGCTTTTCGTGGCCCTGGCCGGAGAGAGCGCCAAGGCCGGGGAAGGAGTCCTGGGGGTGATCCTGCCCATGGCCCACGAGGAAGCCAGGGCCTGGTTCGAGGCGGACCCCACTCGCCGAGCCGCCGAATATGCCCCCTGGAAGGCGGCCCTGGTCACGGAGCTGGAGCAGATCGTCCTGCGCGCCTGCCCCGAACTGCAAGACCACTGGCAGTTGGTGGACGCCGCCACGCCCGTGACTTTCCGCCACTGGGGCGGCAGCCCCACCGGGAGCCTGTACGGCGTGCAGCACGCCGAAGGGGCGCGCTGCCCCTTGCCACAAACCAGGTTGCCGGGCCTGTATGTGGCCGGGCAGGCCGTCACCGGACCGGGGGTGCTGGGGGCCACGGTCTCGGCCTTCGTGGCCTGCGCCCGCATGGTGGGGCGCGCGGAACTGCTGGCCGAGGTGCGCCGATGCGCCTGAGGCGGGTGGTGGTCACGGGCCTGGGTGCGGTCTCGCCCTTCGGCAGCGGTGTCCCGGCCCTGTACTCCGCACTGCGCAAGGGGCGCAGCGGCATCGTCCAGCTGCCGGAACTCCAGTCCATCCAGGGCCTGCGCTGCCACGTCGCGGGGCGGGTACCGGACCTGGAAATCGGGCACATCCCACGCAAGTTCCGGCGCTTCATGTCACCCATGTCGCTGTTCACCCTGCTGGCCTGCGAGGAGGCCCTGGCCCAGGCCCAGGTGCCCGAGACCCTGCGCTGCGGGGGGCGGTTGGGGCTGGTCGTGGGCTCCACCCTGGGCAGCCCCCGCACCACCGAGGAATTCTACGAGGATTTTCTGCGGGACCGCTCCATCGAACGCACCAAGTCGCCCATGTTCTTCAAGGTCATGGGGCACACCTGCGCGGCCAACGCGGCCCTGACCCTGGGTGTCACCGGCCGGGTGCTCTCACCGGCCGCGGCCTGCGCCGCCGCTGCCCAGGCCATTGGGCTGGGCGCCGAGGCCATCGCCCTGGGACACCAGGACGCCATGCTCTGCGGCGGCGCCGAGGAGCTGCACGCCATGACCGTGGCCACCTTCGACATCCTCAACGCGGCCTCCACCGGGTTCAATGCCGCGCCGCATCAGACCCCGCGCCCCTTCGACACGGCCAGGGACGGCACGGTCTGCAGCGAGGGCGCGGGCATCCTGCTGCTGGAAGCCCTGGACAGCGCCCTGGCGCGGGGTGCCGAGCCCCTGGCCGAGGTGCTGGGCTTTGCCGCGAGCAACGACGCCCGAAACATCTCCAGCCCCGATGCCGCGAGCATCGAACACTGCCTGCGCCTGGCCCTGGAGCAGGCCGGACTGCGGCCCGAGGACGTGGACTACGTCAATGCCCATGCCACGGCCACGGAACTGGGCGACATGGCCGAAGGCCAGGCCATCGAGGCCGTGTTCGGGGACCGGGTGCCGGTGAGCTGTTGCAAGGGGCATCTGGGGCACAGCCTGGCCGCCAGCGGCGCCCTGGAAAGCATCGCCCTGGTGCGGATGCTGCGCCACGGCGAAATCGTGGGCACCCTGAACCTGGAAACAGTTGACCGCCGCTGCGGAAACATACATCATGTGCGGTCAACACGAGAACACCCCCTCCGGTATGCCGTGAAGAACAGCTTTGCCCTGGGCGGGGTGAATACGGTGCTCGTGTTCGGGAGATACGGGGATGGATGAGCAGAGCATCAGGCAGACCGTGAATCAGGCCCTGGCCGAGGAGTTCGAGCTGGACCCCGCGGCCATGACCCCCGAGGCCGGGCTCTACGAGGACCTCGGGTTGGACAGCCTGGATGCCGTGGACATGGTCATCGTTCTGGAAAACACCTTCGGGGTCAAGATCCGCGACGAACAAACCCTGCGCGGCATTCGCACCCTGGGCGACGTCTACGCCTACATCGCCGCCAAGAAGCGCGAGTTGGAACCAGGGCAGCCCCCCCCGACCCCACAGTCACCCGTCGACCCCGCCTGACCCGCCCTTTTTTTCCGGAAGCATCGTGCCGCAGGACTCGCCCCCACAACTACAGGTTCGCAAACGCCGTCCGTCCCTGCGCGGCCTGGCCTGCACGGCCCTGGGCCTGCTGTTGCTGGGGCTCAGTACCCTTGGCGCGCTCTGTGCCTTTCCCGTGGTCTATCTGCAGCAGCGGCTGGTCGCCAAGCGCAGCCCGCAGCGCATCGGCCGCCATTTCATCTGGGTTTACGGCCGCATCTGGATGCTGGCCTTCCGCCCCCTGGTACGCTTCCGGGTGAGCATGCCCCCGGCCGCGTCCCTGCCCCGGCCCTGCATTGCGGTGTGCAACCACCTCTCTATCTTCGACATCTATTTCCTGGCCGCCCTGCCTGTGAGCGACGTGGCCATGGTGGTGCGCTCCTGGCCGTTTCGGATGTTCTGGAGCCGCCCCTTCATGCGTCTGGCCGGGTATCTTGACATCGAGGGCAGCGCGCCCCAGGCTGCCGCCCGGCAGCTCGGCTCCCTGCTGGAGCAGGGCGTGGTGCTGGTCTTTTTCCCCGAGGGGCACCGCAGCCGCGACGGCCAATTGCAGCGCTTCCGGTCCGGCGCCTTCAAGCTGGCCCTGGAGCGGGGGCTCCCGGTGCTGCCCTTGTGCATCACCGGCACGGACCAACTCCTCCCCCCGGGGCAGCTGCTCATGCACCCGGCCGTGCTGCGCATCCACGCCCTGGAGCCGGTGGATTCCGCGCCGTTTTCCGGCGAACTGGGGCACATCGCCCTGCGCAAGCACGTCAAGGCCCTCATGGCCCGGGAACTGGAGCGCATGCGCGCCCTGCCGGAGACCGCTTGAACCCGCATCCCCACCCATCCCCACCCAGCGAGGAGCGCGCATGAAACAACTCTGGGGCTGTCACTTCAGCCCGGAAGACATCGAGGCCACCAGAAGCCGCGGCGGGCTGCTCTCCCTGGAGCTGGAGCTCTCGCGCCTGTGCAACCTGCGCTGCATCTACTGCTATTCCGCCGCCGGACAGCCCCTGGAGGACGAGCTCGGCTGGGACGAGATCCAGGACGTGCTGGACCAGGCCCAGGCCCTGGGCGTGCGGCGGGTCATCGTGCTGGGCGGGGGCGAACCCCTGGCCTGGCCGCGTTGTCCCGAACTGCTCCGCAACCTGCACGAGCGTGGGCTGGCCGTGGACCTCTTCACCAACGCCACCCTCATCGACGCGGCGTTGGCCAAGGAACTCCACGCCCTGGGCGTGTACCCCGTGATCAAGTGCAACAGCCTGCGCGCCGAGGTGCAGGACGCCCTGGCGGGCAAGGCCGGGACCTTCGCGGCCATCATGCAGGGGCTGGAGCACCTGCGGGCCGCGGGCTATCCCGCGCCGGAACTGCCCCTGGGGGTCCAGAGCGTCATCTGTCATCAGAATCTGGACGAACTGCCAACCTTGTGGCAATGGATCCGCAGGCAGGGCCTGGTACCCTACTTCGAGACCTTGACCCTGCAAGGCCGCGCGCGGGAGCACCGGGAGCTGGACGTCGCGCCCCGGGAGCTGCGGAGCCTGTTCGAGACCCTGGCCCGGATCGACGCCGAGGAGTTCGGATTCGTCTGGACTCCGCGACCGCCCATTGCCGGGCTGACCTGCAGCCGCCACGCCTACACCTGCACCGTCACCGTCCAGGGCGACGTGCTGCCCTGCCCCGGGGTGAACATCCCGGTGGGCAACGTACGCCGCGCACCCCTGGCGCGGATTTTGGCGGAAAGCAGCGTGATCCGGGACTTGCGAAACATCCGCCGGACCATCAAGGGGGCGTGCCGCACCTGCCCCGAGGCGGAACAGTGCTACGGCTGCCGCGGCATGGCCTATCAGGCCACCGGCGATTATCTGGCCCAGGACCCCTTGTGTTGGCGCAATGCCGAAGGAGAAGATGCGTGACCCCCACCTTGCCCTTGCCCGCCCAGACCCTGGCGCCCCATGCGCCCCCCATGCTGCTGGTGTCCCGTCTGCTCTCCTGCGAGGAGGGGATGTCCGTGGCCGAGGCAGTGCTCCAGCCGGGCTGCCCGGCCCTGGACCAGGACGGCAGTCTGCTGCCCGAGGCCTTGCCCGAACTCATGGCCCAGGCCTATGCCTTGGTGGCCGGGTATCAGGGGTAGGCCCAGGGCAAGTCCCCTCAGCCCGGCATGCTGGTGGGGCTCCGCCAGTTGCGAATCCTGACCCTGCCCCGGGTGGGCGACCGCCTGGAAATCCACGTGGAAGCCTCGGGCCGTTTTGCCGACTTCGTGATGGTCCAGGGCAGCGTGCAGTTGCACGGCGAAATCCTGGCCCAGGCCGAATTGAAACTGTATCTGGCAGGAACCGAAGCTCCGCCCCTGCCGCGGAGTTGAGCACCCGCTTCGGCGGACCATCGACTCACTTCGGGCTGGAAAACGCTGCTCCCGGCCCTGCGAAGCTCCAACCGTCAGCTCTGGAAACCACACTTTGTCCGCGACGCCTGTAATGCCCCCCCAAATCCCGACCCGTTGCGCCGGAGCCCTCCGGCTGCTGCTCCTGCTGGGTTGGCTGCTGTTCGGAACCTGGACCGCGCCTTGTGCCGCGCAGGACCCCCCAACTCCGGAAGAGAAGTCCGCCCTGCTGGAACGCCTGCGGGCCGCCGCGGCCTCGGTGCGCAGCATCGATGCCCGCTTCGTCCAGACCCGGCGCCTGGCCGTGTTCGTGACGGAGATGCACTCCTCGGGCCGCATGCAGCTGCAAAAGCCCGACAAGCTGCGCTGGGAGTATCTCGAACCCAGCGCTTCCGGCTTTCTGGTCAACGGTGGCCAGGCCATGCGCTGGAGCGAGCTGTTGCCCGAACCGCAGCGCTTCGCCATCGACGAGGATCCCGCCACCCAGGTGGTGGCCGGGCAGCTGCTGGCCTGGGCCACGGTGGACCTGCCCCGGCTGGAGCGCGATTTCCGACTGGAAGTGACCCATAGCGACCCGCCGGTCTTGCGCCTGACCCCCCACGGGGAGCGGCTGCGAAACTACCTGGAGGGGATCGTCATCCATTTCGCGCCGGACCTGCGCACCGTGCAACTGGTGGAGATCCTGGAAAAGGACGGGGACAGCAGCGAACTGCGCTTCGACGAAGTCCAGGTGAACCAGTCCCTGCCGGAAGACGCCTTCCGCTAGCGCATTAAAGCATTTAAACTATTAATAAGTTCAGATGCTTTTATGCAGCTCCCTGAAGCAATGGAGCGTTGCTGCAGGGCAGAGCCTTGTTGCAAGGCGAAACTGCACCAGCGCGGGGGCAGACGGCCTCAGCCTTGCGGCTCCTTGCTGGCAGCCGCGCCCTGCCTGGTGTCGAGGGCCGCGATGTCCGCCTCGAGCCGCCCCAGTTCCTGCAGCAGCTGGTGGTGGAGGGACTCGACCTCGCCCCGCTGACCATCCAGCACCGCCTGCTCCAGGTGCTCGGCCAGGGTATTGCAGCGGACCGCACCGATGGTGCCGGTGGAGCCCTTGAGGGAGTGGACGGCTTTGGTCAGAGCGGGCCAGTCGCGCTCTTTCAGGGTGCTGTGCAACTGCTGCCGTTTCTGGGGCAGGTCCGTGAGAAAAGCCGCCAGCACTTCGGCCAGAATCTCCCGATCGCCCCCCATGCGCCGCAGGGCGTCGTCCAGGTCCAGCACCGGCGCGTTCTCCCCGCTCTGGGGCTCCTGCGGCGCCGGCTCCTTGCAGCTCTGCAGCAACTCCGACAGTTCCGCGAAATTGACGGGCTTGGTCAGGAAGGCGTTCATGCCCGCGGCCAGGCACTGCTCGCGCCAGCTTTCCATGGCATGGGCGGTCATGGCCATGATGGGCATGGCCGCGACCTCCGGCCCCAGCTCGCCGCCACGGATGCGCCGGGTGGCCTCCAGGCCGTCCACTCCCGGCATCTCCAGGTCCATGAGCGCCAGGTCGAAGCGCTGTTGTCGCAGGCAGGCCAGGGCCTCGTTCCCGTCGCGGGCCAGGGTCACCACGTGCCCCATGCGCTCGAGGAACAGGGTGGCCACCCGGGCATTGACCAGGTTGTCCTCGGCCAGCAGAATCTCCAGGCGCCCCTGCCCCAACCCCCGCTTGCGCAGGGTCTGCAGCAGGACCTCCGTCTCGTGGGGGGCCACGTCCTCTCCCTCGCCATCCGCCAGCGGGAGCAGGACATAAAAGCTGCTGCCCACGCCGGGGGCGCTTTCCAGCCAGATCCGCCCCCCCATGAGTTGGACCAGCATCCGGCTGATGGAGAGCCCCAGTCCCGTGCCCCCCTGGCGCCGCCCCAGGGTGTCGTCCACCTGGAAGAACTCGTCGAACACGGCGCCCTGCAATTCCGTCGGGATGCCGATACCTTGATCCTGCACGCACAACAGCCACCAGGAATGGCCCGGCCGCTCCTCTCCCTGGAAATCCTGGGCCGGCCGCAGGGAGCAGCGGACCTCGCCCTGCTCGGAAAACTTCAGGGCATTGCCCAGGAGGTTGAGCAGGACCTGGCGCAACCGCTGGGCATCGCCGCGCACGGAAGGCGGGACCGAGGCGTCCACATCGGCCACCAGTCGCAGCCCCTTGGCCGTGGCCTGGGGCTCCAGCGCGCGCAGCACCCCGGCCACGAGCTCGGACAGATTGAAGGGCTTGTCCTCGAGTTCGAGCTTGCGGGCCTCGATCCTGGAAAAGTCGAGGATGTCGTTGATCAGGGCCAGCAGGTGCCCGGACGCGTCGAGAATGGTCTGCAGATACTCTCGCAGCCCCGCGTCCTTGCAGTCCACCAGGGCCAGCTGGGCCATGCCGATGACCGCGTTCATGGGCGTGCGGAACTCGTGACTCATGGAGGCGAGAAAGGCGCTCTTGGCCTTGCTGGCGGACTCGGCCCGCTCCTTGGCCTCGGTCAAGGCCATTTCGAGTTCGCGCAGGTCGGTGATGTCCAGATGGAACTCCGCCACGGCCCTGGTCTGGCCGTTACGCAGCACCGGGGCGGCAAAGATCTTGAAGCTGCGCCCGGTGCGTTGCCGGTCCTCCTCGCTGGAAAAGCGGCTGAAGGCGCGCCCGGTACGCAGCACCCGCTGCACCACGCACTCCGGGCAGGGTTCGCTGCGCCCCTTGAGCAGTTCGAAACAGCAACGCCCCTTGACCCGTTGCTTGTCCGACACCCGGTAGTAGTCCAGGAGCAGGTCGCTGGCTTCCAGGACCGTGTAGTCCTCGGCCACAATGTGCACGCCCACGGGCATGACGTCGAAAATGGCCCGCAACCAGTCGTGGGCCTGTTGCAGGGCCGCCTCGGACTCCGCCAGCCGCTCGAGCTGCTGGGCCAGCTGCAGGTTGGCGTCCCGCACCAGATGGTAGAGGGCGAAACTCTCCAGGCTGTTGGCACTGCTGTTCATGACGATGGACAGCACCAGGCGCAGGCAGTCTGGCAGGTCTCCGGCCTTGGCCTCCACCAGGGCCAGGTGCACGCCCCGGATGCGCGAGGCCGTGGCCAGGCTGTGCATGACCAGCACCTGCCCGGGCTCACGAGCGGTCACGAAATAGGGCTCAGGGTGATGCAGGGCCCAGGCCAGGGTGCGGTGCTCCACATGGTCCGCCAGCTCCGCGTTAAACCGCTGGGCAAACTCGGGAGGCGTGCAATGGCCAAGTTCCAGGTCGCCGTCACCCTCCCGGAACAGGAAGATGCCCTGGGCCAGGCATGGCATGATCCGCGCCACCCGGGAGCAGGTTTCCTCGAGAATGGCCCGGGGGGTCTCCAGACGGCTCAAACTGGTCTCGAAGCTGCTCAAGGACGCGGCCAGGCGCAAGGCGTCCGCGGTCTGCCGGTTCACCCGCTCCAAATAGTCGACGCGCTTTTCGAGCTGCGTCACCCGCTCAGAGGCACTGCGTCTGCTCATGACCGCACGCCCACTCCAACCCGTTCCCCCCCATCGTTCAAAGGGCAAATCCACTCCCCTCGCACCGCGTCATCCTTGGCCATCGAAAAAGATGCTCATGATCTCGCCGAGCTGGTGCCTGGCCTGGGGCAACAAGGGGGCGATCACGTTCTTGCTCAGGCCGAGCCGCTGCCATGCAGCCTCGGAGAGTGCGGGCACGCGGTCCAGGGGTCCGCCCACCTCGTCTTGCAGGGCGTGGGCCACGATGTCCGCCAGATGCACCAGAGCGGCCTCCAGGCTGTCCTCCAGCTCGTTTTCGAGTGGGGCGTGGTGCCCCTGAGCAGCCAGCAGCAACTCACGCGGAAAGCGCCACTGTTCGAGCAAGCGCCCCCCCACTTGGGCATGGTCGTACCCCAGCAGCTGTGTTTCGAGCTCATGCACAGGGAGCTCTTCCGCCGCAGCGGCCTCCAGGATGCCGCAATACAGCTCGGGCGCCTTTTTCAGGAGCAGCAAGCGACCGACATCATGCAACAAGCCCCCCACGAAGTAGCGCTCCTCGTGCTGCACGCGCAACTGCCCGGCCAGCAGCCGCGCCCAGACCCCGCAGCAGACGCTGTGCTTCCAGAACGAACGCATGTCCATCAGCTGGGGGGGCACGTCCCGGAACAGGCTGATCACCGAGACACCCAGGGCCAGGTTGGTCAGCTGGTTGGAACCGACCAGGGCCACAGCCCGGGACAGGGTGTCCACCTTCTGCGTCATGCCGTACAAGGGGCTGTTGACGATCTTCAACAATTTGGCGGAGAGCCCCACATCCTTGCTGATGACCTCGGCCACGAACGCGGCGGAGCTCCTGGGGCTCTGGATGGCCTCGACGATGCGGTGGAAGATGTCCGGGAGCGAGGCAAGCCCGCTCTCGCCCATGATCACGGCGTCCAGGCTGGGCACGGGGAATTGCGATCGCTCGGTCGCACAGCGCTCCGAACTCGGCGCGGGCTCGGGCAAGGGACCGTCACTGCCGGCCAAATGGAGCACAGCCTGCCGGGCCAACTCGCGCAGCAAATCCCCCTGCACGCCGCTGTGGGCGAAACGCCGAGCCACCAGGGCCTTGGCCCGCTCCAGACGCTGCGGGTCCAGACATTCCTGGGCGCGGCACTCCACCTCGTCGGGTTGGACGCCGACCACGTCGGCCTCGATCACCCCCCAGATCTTGCAGATGGTGAGGTGCCGGGGCTCCAACTGGGTACCGGCGGCGAGCAGCAATCGCCCCTGCGGGGAGGTGAGGTTGTGAGCCAGCACCATGCCCGGCTGGAGATCAGCGGTGTTGATTTTGACCATGGGCACCCGCCTTCGTGAAATCCAACAGCTTGTCGTTTGACCATAGAGCAACGGCGATCAAGGTCAAGCCTCTTTCCCGCGCCAGGGGCTAGCGAGCTGTAGGAAATACGTAGCAGGGTTACATGAGTCTGAGTTCATGGCCTCTTAGCTGACAGCACCTTGCCAACGCAAGGCTTCTGGCTGTCCTGGAGGCTGTCAGGAAAAACTGAACGCGTCATCGCGCTGGCGATCAGTGCTCAGTTTGTTGCGGTTTCGCACGCCGCGTCAGTCCATCAAGGACTGCAGGGGCGGTTCGACGCAGGAGCGCAGAGCATGGAGGGCGTCTGGCTGCTGGCGAGGCGCGGCCGCCAGTCGGATAAAAAAGCGTAGTCAGAGCCGCAAAGCAGAACAGCCCGGTTGCGTGAGCAACCGGGCTGTTCGAGAAGGATGCCCTG
>CAZNSV010000097.1:0-9786 GCA_964575775.1 uncultured Desulfovibrionaceae bacterium | reverse complement strand
GTCAAGGCGGCGCAGCTGCCGTTCCAGCGCTGGCTGCTGGGTGCCATGGTGGCACCCACGCCGGTCTCCGCGCTGCTGCACTCCTCCACCATGGTCAAGGCTGGGGTGTACATCTGTCTGCGCTTCGCCCCCGCCTATGCGGACAGCTTCGTGGGCTACGGCATCGCCCTGTGTGGCGGCTTCACCTTCCTGGTGACCGCGGTCCTGGCCCTGTCCCAGAGCAACGGCAAGAAGGTCCTGGCCTACTCCACCATCAGCAATCTGGGGCTGATCATCGCCTGCGCCGGACTCAACACACCCACGGCCATTGCGGTGGGCATGTTGCTGGTGATCTTCCACGCCGTGTCCAAGGCGCTGCTCTTCCTCTGCGTGGGCACCGTGGAGCAGGAGATCGGCAGCCGGGACATCGAGGACATGCGCGGGCTCTACACCCGCATGCCACGCACGGTACTGGTGGCCTGCCTGGGCGCCCTGACCATGATCCTCCCGCCCTTCGGCATGCTCTTCGGCAAGTGGCTGGCCATCGAGGCCGCCGCGGCCAACTTCCTGGTCCTGGTCATGTTCGCCGTGGGCAGCGCCTTCACCGTGATGTACTGGACGCGCTGGATCGGGACCATGCTCGGGGGCGCGCCCCACGATCTCACGGCCTCGCCCGAGCGTGAAACGCAGCCCTTCCTGACCCGCGGCGCGCTGCTGAGCCTCTGCGTGGCGGCCCTGCTGCTGCCCCTGATCACCCCCTGGCTCTACAACGGCGTGGGCGCCTCGGTGCTCGGACAGTACCAGGCCCTGTGGCCCGAGGGTGGGGCGGAGTTGCTGGCCGGTGCCGCCGGTTGGGTGCCCCCGCTGTTCCTGCTGGCCGTGCTGGGTGGCCTCGTCGCCTGGGGCGGGCTGCGCAAGGCGCGTAGCGCGAGCTACTCGGCGCCCTACATGAGCGGCGTCAACCTGCCCGAGGCCGGGACCTTCCGCGGCCCCATGCGCGGCGTGGTCCAGCTCGGCTCCAGCAACTACTACCTGGACAAGATCTTCGGTGAGGCGCGGCTGACGTTCAAGGTCAACGTGGCGGCAGGGCTCCTGCTGCTCTTGATGCTGGGAGGCGGACTGTGATGGGCATCTCTGGCGTGCAAGGCCCGGGCGCCGTTTTCGTGGCGCTCGTGGTGACATTGGTGGTCGCACCGCTGGTGGGCGGCCTCGTCTGCGGGCTGGATCGTCGGTTCACGGCGAGACTGCAGTCGCGCATGGGCCCGCCCCTCCTGCAACCGTTCTATGACGTGGCCAAGCTCTTCGGCAAGGAGCGCGCCCTGCCCAACGTCTGGATCGCGTTCTGCGCGTGGATGTATCTGATCGCGGCCGTGGCCTCGGTGCTGCTGTTCATGCTGCAGTCCGACCTGCTGCTGCTCTTCTTCGTGCAGGCCGTGGGCGCGATATTCCTGGTCATTGGCGCCTTGTCGGTACGCTCGCCCTACAGTCAGATCGGCGGGCAGCGCGAGCTGCTGCAACTGGTGGTCTACGAGCCCATGCTGCTGCTGGTCTTCGTGGGCATCGCCCTGCAGACGGGCAGCTTCAGCATCGCCGCGGTCTACGGGCAGGAGCAGCCGCTGCTCTTCAAGCTGCCGCTGCTCTTCATCGTGCTGTCCACGGTCTTCACCATCAAGCTGCGCAAGTCGCCCTTCGACATCGCCGGTTCGCACCACGCGCACCAGGAGATCGTGCGGGGCGTGTACACCGAGTATTCGGGGCCGTATCTGGCCCTGGTGGAGCTGGCCCACTTCTTCGAGGTCTTTCTGCTGCTGGGGTTGGCCTCCCTGTTCTGGTCCACCAGCTTGTGGGGCATCGTGCTCGTCCCCCTGGCGCTGTATGCAGCGGAAATCGTCATCGACAACGTAACCGCCCGCCTGACCTGGCGGCGTATGCTGGGGCCGGTGCTGGGGCTGGGTCTGCTCCTTTCCTGCGTCAACCTCATCTGGCTCTACGCGAGGTAATCCGACATGGGCGCACTCGCACAATTCATCCGTAAATCCCGGCTCAAGTCCCCCTGGCTGCTGCACTTCGACTGCGGCAGCTGCAACGGCTGCGACATCGAAACCCTGGCCTGCCTCACGCCCATGTACGACGTGGAGCGCCTGGGCATCATCCACGTGGGCAACCCCAAGCACGCCGACCTGCTGCTGGTCACGGGCACCGTGAACCACCGCAACAAGAAGGTGCTGCGCGCGCTCTACGACCAGATGCCCGGCCCCAAGCTCGTGGTGGCCATCGGGGCCTGCGGGCTGTCCGGGGGCGTTTTCCGCGAGGCCTACAACGTGGTGGGCGGCGTGGACAAGGTCATCCCCGTGGACGTCTACGTCCCGGGCTGCCCGGCCAAGCCCGAGGCCATCATGGACGGCGTGGTCAAAGGCCTGGAAATCCTGGCCGCCAAGCAGGCGCAGGGCCTGTAACCAACCTCTCACCCAGGGAACGTACCAGCATGGAAGCCCTTACCGTCAGCAAGGAAGCACTGGTCGCCACCGTGGCCGGGAAAAAGGCGCAAGGCTGCCGCTTCGTCACCATCAGCTGCGTCGAGCTGCCCGACAACACCTGCGACCTCATCTACCACTTCGACCAGGACCTGGAACTCAGCAACCTCAGGCTCACCGTCCCCAAGGACGCGCCCGTGCCCAGCATCTCGGGGGTCTATCTGGCGGCCTTTCTCATCGAGAACGAGATCCAGGACCAGTTCGGCCTGACCTTCGACGGCCTGGTGCTGAATTTCGAACGCACCCTCTACCTCGACGAAGAGATCACCAGCCTGCCCTTCTGCAAATACAGCGTCACCGAAAAGCAAGCGTGAGCAGCGGAGGAATCTAATGCCCCGGCAGACCATACCCTTCGGGCCGCAGCACCCCGTGCTGCCCGAGCCCATCCACCTCAAGCTCGAGGTGGAGGACGAAATCGTCACCAACGCCGTTCCGGCCCTGGGCTACGTGCACCGGGGCCTGGAGGCCCTGGCCGAAGTGCGGGACATGCACCAGATGGTGCAAATCGTGGAGCGCGTCTGCGGCATCTGCTCCAAGATCCACGCCATGTGCTATTGCCAGGGGCTGGAAAGCCTGATGGGGCTTGAAGTCCCGCCCCGGGCCAAGTACCTGCGCGTCATCTGGTCCGAGCTGCACCGCATCCACAGCCACCTGCTCTGGCTGGGGCTCTTTGCCGACGCCATGGGCTTCGAGAGCCTGTTCATGCAGTGCTGGAAGATCCGCGAGCGGGTCATGGACATCAACGAGGCCACCACCGGCAACCGGGTCATCGTCTCGGTGAACATCGTCGGCGGCGTGCGCACAGACCTGAGCCCCGAGCACATCCGCTGGATCACCGAGGAACTGGAGCGCATCGACCAGGAAGTACGGCAGATCAAGGCCGCCATGCTGGACGACTACACCGTGCAGAAGCGCACCCGGGGTATCGGTGTGCTCACCCGCGAGCAGGCCCTGGAACTGGGCGCCGCCGGTCCCACCCTGCGCGGCAGCAACGTGGCCCAGGACATGCGCCAGCTCAAGTACGCGGCCTTCAGCGAACTGGACTTCGAGCCCGTGGTGGAGCCGGACGGCGACTGTTGGGCCCGCTCCTCGGTGCGCTTCCGCGAGACCCTGCAGTCCGTGGACCTGGTGCGCCAGGCCATACGCCAGCTGCCCCAGGGCGAGCTGGCCGTGCCCTGCAAGGGTTTTCCCACGGGCGAGGTCATCTCGCGTATCGAACAGCCGCGCGGGGAATGCCTCTACTACATCAAGGGCGTGGGCAAGAAGTTCCTGGACCGGGTCCGCATCCGCACGCCCACTTTCGCCAACATCCCGCCGCTGGTGGCCATGCTGCCCGGCATCGAACTGGCCGACGTGCCCGTGGTGGTCCTGTCCATCGACCCGTGCATCAGCTGCACCGAACGCTAGGGGGTGACGCCGTGTTCTTCATGACGCCCAACATCCTGCGCAACCTGGTCTCCAGGCGCGCCACCCGCAACTACCCCTTCGAGGTGCGCCCAGCGTTTCCGCAGGCCCGAGGGGAGCTGGTCAACGCCATCGAGCAGTGCATCTTCTGCGGCATCTGTCAGCGCAAGTGCCCGTCCCAGTGCATCAGCGTGGACAAGAACACCGGCACCTGGCTCTGCGATCCCTTTGCCTGCGTCTATTGCGGCATCTGCGTGGACAACTGCCCCACCCATTGCCTGAGCCAGAAGGGCGCCCATCGCCCCCCTTCCGCGCAGCGGGAGCAGTTGGAGCTGCACGGCACCCCGCCCAAGCCCAAGGCCAAGAAGACAGCCGAGGACGCCAAGCAGGAGTGAGCCTGATCATAGCCATTTGAACGGCGAGGGGGAGAGTCCTTTGCAAGCGGCAGCTGTTGGGCGCGGTGGTTTGCGCCTAATGGCTGGTCACTGCAGAGCGAGGGTTCTCCCCCTCGCGCTCCCCCGTCCCAAATTTCCAGGACGCGTTGTCTTCCTCAAGGGCGCCACAGCGAGGACTGCGTGCCGCCTCCTGCCTTCCCTCGCGCCCCATCCGGCTTTCGCCCCCAAGCCGACCATTTGCCAGTGAACGACGAGCATGGTAGAAGTGATGCCGGAACCTGGTAGCAGCGTTCCAGCGTTACCATTACCGGCATCCGCCGTCCGCTCCCTGGTACCTCGGGGGGGCAAGGCCGCACCGGCAGAGGAGGACCCCATGGACGACGCCCACATCTTGAATCTGGCCCAGGCCCGTCAGCTCCTCGGGGTGAGCGAGAAGACCCTGCGCAACTACTGCAAAGGGGGCAAGCTCGCCTTCCAACAGGAGCGCAACCTGCGCGGCGTCCTGGAATACCGCTTCCGCAAGGCTGATGTCCTGGCCCTTCTGGACCTGCGGACCCGGCACCAGGGGCACTCCGCCGCTCCAACGCCCCCGCCCCCCAAGCAAGCCCCACCCCCCGTGTTGAAGCAACCCGCACCGGACTCCCCAGCCGAGCCTGAGGCCAAGCGTCCCACCGCCCCGGCTCCCCGCAAGCCGGTGCCCGCGCCCCCGCTTCCGGTCGAGCCGGTTCCGTCCTCTGCCGCCACGCCGCCGGAGCGGGATTACGCGGCCCTGCTCATCGAGCAGCTGCAGCGCGAAAGCGAATTCCTCAAGGAGCAGGTCCAGGAAAAGGACCGGCAACTGGCCGCCAAGGACCGGCAGCTGGAACGGCAGCTGGAGCGCATCAACAACCTCAACGAGACCCTGGCGGAACTGGCCCGCAGCCTGATCAAGCCCGAATAGAGCTTTGGTCAAGGGCGCAAATGCGTTCTTGTCCGCGCAATTCTTCTCGTTGCCCCCTTGCTTCTCCCCTTGGCTTTGGTCCCCCTGGTTGGCGAGGCGCCCCTCCAAGAAGGCGCGGGGGCGGTTCACGCCCTCCCTTGTGTGCCGCCAGGCGTGTGGGGGTTTCCACTGGGAGCTTCGCCCCCGTGTGGTGTTCACGACCGTAGGCGCGCGGTCATGGCTATTCCGGCGCGAGGCGGTTGCACTCACGAACGCATGAAGAAGAAGCATAACATTTTTTTCAGCTTCATTTAAACTAACTCTAGCTTTTCATCAGACTATCTTGTACATTCGGCCAGAGACGCAACCCCACCCCGAGGCCTGTGTCCCAGGCCCGGATCTCCCACACAGAGGCTCGTCATGTACGAAATCGCCCATCTGCTGGAACGGCACCGCAAGGAAATGAACGAACTCGAACAGGAGCAGCAGCGTCAGCAGCAGCTCCGGCAGCAGAAACTCGCCGAGTTGGAACGCCTGGCCCTGGAAGCCATGCGCCTCAACGCCGCGGCCAGCGAACAGGAACTCGGCGCCCACGCCGTCTAGAGCATTTTGCCATTGCACTGGGCTGGATGCTCTTGTGCATTTTCCTGAAACAATTGGCCATTGTTCCAGGAGGGAGCCCTGGTGCATGGTGAAAATGCGCTCGTACGACTGTTCCGCCCTCCGCTTGCCGGAGTGCGCCTCGCGGTTCACGAGGCGCTCGGGCTCGAGGTCTGCCCCCTGAAATGCCAGCAGGGGAGGAGACTGGAGGCTTACCGCCCCACCCTTTCTGTATTTACCATTTAAGTTCAGATACTTGCCTCAAGGCCACCTTCTGGGCGCAACTCGTTGCCTGTCGTTCTCCCCTGCTTGGCCTGGAAAAAATCCGACATCTGTTGCCCTTGCAGGCAATTGCATGTACTGATGGGGGCACTTGTGGGCCTTGTCGGGCGCACAGGATGCGCTACCACGTCCCACCTGAACGTGGCCTGTCAGCCCGCGCCAGGGACCGAGCAAGGCACAGGACCCGCAGGCATGCTCCGCGGATTCCCGATCGGCCACAACCCGCGTTCAGTTTGTGGAGTGCGCACCCATGGCCGCACGCCTTTCCAGGAGGGGGCTGACCGCATTCTGTTCCCGACAGGCGGTACGAAACCAGCCAGCCCAGCCATGGGGGCCCGCAGGGGTGGACGCGGACCACTCGAAGAGGGGGCAGACCCACGACGGCAAGGCCCCGCGCCGGATGCCCGCTTCACGTATCCAGCCGGGTTTGTCCGGGGCCACACCGCCCGGCAGGGGGCAGCGGGGAGTATACCGCCACCAGCCCCGCACGAGGGGCAATGGCGCAAATGCAGTTTTGCCTTGAATCAAGGCTCTATCCTGCAACAATGGTCCATTGTTTCAGGGAACTGCATAAGAGCATTATAACTTTTTCAAAGTTACTATGCTCTAATCCATGTTGCACCACCAGGGGGGGCGACCATGCCGAGCCACGACCATCCTTCCCGAGCCTTGGTACCACTGCCTGCCGTACCTGAAATGTCACGCTCCTGGCACCGGACGGTGCTGGGCCTTGTCCTGCTGCTGCTGGCGCTGAGCTGGGCGGTTTCGGCCCAGGCCACCCGCGCGGTGCGGGTGGGGGTCTACACCTTCCCGCCCCTTATCTTTGAGCACAACGGCGTTGCGAACGGGTTTTTCGTGGACATCCTCAAGGAGGTGGCCCGCCGGGAAGCATGGGAATTACGCTTCGTGCCCGGCACCTGGCTGGAATGCCTGGCGCGGCTGGAGAACGGGGAGATCGACCTCCTGCCCTCCATCGCCTTCACCGAAGAGCGGGGGGCGCTCTTTGACTATCCCAACCTGCCCCTGGTCCTGGACTGGGCCACCGTGTTCCGGCGCCCGGACACCCCCCTGCGCCAATTCATGGACCTGCAGGGCAGGACCCTGGCCGTGCTGGACGGCGCGGCGGTCCTCCCCGAGCTGCACGAACTCTTGGCGGATTTCGAGCTCGAGGCCCGCATCGTACTGCACCAGGATCTGGACGCGGTCTTCCGGGCGGTGGGCGACGGCGATGCGGACGCGGTGGTGACCACGCGCATCGCCGGAGGTAACCTAGCCCTGGCGCATGGTCTGGTGCCAACGGACATGATTTTCGCCCCCACAAGACTGTATTATGCCGTCCGGAAGGGGCACGACCCCGAGTTGCTGGCAGCCCTGGACGCCTTCATCGCCGAGACCCGGCAAGTCCAGGGGTCGGTCTACGAGCAACTGTACCAACAATGGCTGGAACCGGCCGCCTCGGACAAGGTGCCCCTCTGGCTGCGCTGGGCCTTGCCGCTCCTGGCAGCGACCTGCCTGCTGCTCCTGGCCTTCAGCCTGAGCCTGCGGGCCCTGGTGAGGCGCAGGACCCTGGAACTCTTTGCGGCCACCCAACGCCTGGCCGAGAGCGAGGAGCGCTACCGTTCGCTCATCGAGAACGCCCCCGTGGGGATCTTCCAGTCCACTCCAGAGGGCCGCTACCTGAGCGCCAACCAGCAGCTGGCGACCATGTACGGGTTTGCGAACCCGGAACAGCTCGTGAGTGAGGTCAGCTCCATCGCCGAGCAGGTGTACCTCCACCCGCCGGATCGTGGGCGGCTCCTGGAACTGGTGGAGCGGGACGGCACGGCGTTCAACCACGAGACCCGGCGCAAGCGGCGCAACGGCGAGGCCATCTGGGTCGCCACCACCATGCGGGCCGTGCGCGACCCGACCAGCGGCCGCACCCTG
This sequence comes from uncultured Desulfovibrionaceae bacterium, assembly GCA_964575775.1. Lineage (GTDB taxonomy): Bacteria > Desulfobacterota > Desulfovibrionia > Desulfovibrionales > Desulfovibrionaceae > CAZFCK01. The sequence goes on along the minus strand of CAZNSV010000097.1, from coordinate 1,747 downwards.
CACTATGACGGCTTTGCCACGGACATCAGCCTCCGGAAAAGAATGGAGGAGCAGCTGTCCAGAAGCGAGGCCGTGCTCCAGGCCATCGTGGACAACACCCCGGTGGGCATGCATTTCTACGACCTGGTGCAAGACGAACTCGTGTTTGCCGGTGCCAACCCGGCCGCCGAGCACCTGCTGGGCATCGACCACGCCCGGCTCGTGGGCAAGAGCATCACCGAAGCCTTTCCCATGCTGGCCGAGACCACCATCCCCGCCGGTTACCGGGAGATCCTCGCCACCGGCGAACCCTGGCACGTGGAGCAGGTAGGCTACGAAGACGAGCAGACCGCGGGCATCTACGAGGTCATCGCCTTTGCCGTCACCGGGAGCCGCCTGGCCGTCATGTTCCTGGACATCACGGCCAGAAAGCAGGCCGAGCGGGATCTGACCAACGCCAAGCGCGAGTTCGAACTCATCTTCGAGAATTCCCAGGTGGGCATCATGCAACTCCGTGGGGGGCGCAGTGTCCACCGCGTCAACCAGCGTCTGGCCGACATCCTGGGCTATGCCTCCCCGGCCGAGGTCCGCACCCGAACCCTCAAGCAGCTGCACCTGAACGAGGAGCGCTACAGAGAGTTCAGCCGCGAGCACTACGCCAAACTGGCCAAGGGCGAACAGGTGCAGGTGGACTACCAGCTGCAACGCAAGGACGGCAGCCCCATCTGGTGCGCGCTCCACGGCCGGGCCCTGGACCCCCGGGACCTGAGCAAGGACGTGCTCTGGGTGGTGGACGACCTCACGCACCGCAAGGCCCTGGAGGACATGCTCGTGCAGGCCAAGGAGGCCGCCGAAGAAGCCAACCGCGCCAAATCCGAATTCCTGGCCAACATGAGCCATGAAATCCGCACCCCCCTCAACGGGGTCATGGGCATGCTCCAGCTCATGCAAACCACGGAAATGGCCGGGGAGCAGAAGGAATTCACCATCTCGGCCCTCCAGTCCTGTCGCCGCCTGACCCGCCTGCTCACGGACATCCTGGACCTCTCGCGCATCGAGGCCGGCAAGATGCCCATCCACAGCGAACCCATGGACCTGTGTGAGATCCTGGAGCAGGTCCGGAACCTCTTTTTGCCCATGGCCCGCGAGGCAGGGGTGGAACTGCGCCTGGCCCTGGCTCCGACAGTGCCCCGTAAGGTGCTGGGCGACCCCGTGCGGGTGCAGCAGGTTCTGTCCAACCTGGTGGGCAATGCCCTGAAGTTCACCCCCGAGGGCAGCATCACCGTCAGCGCGGACCCGGTGGCCTCCATGGCCCCCCGGCACTGCAGGGTGCTCTTCAGTGTGGCGGATACGGGTATCGGCATCCCCGCAGAGACCCTGAACCGCCTCTTCACGCCCTATTCCCAGGCCGAGGCAGGACGTTCGCGCAACCACCAGGGCACCGGACTGGGGCTCTCCATCTGCAAGCGCCTGGTCCAACTCATGGGCGGGAGCATCACCGTGGACAGCAAGCCGGGCTCCGGCACCACGGTCTATTTCTCCATCGCCTTTGGCTGCGCGACCCCGGAGCAACAGCGCCCCCCAAAGCCCGCGCTTGCCGCCCCCTCCCACGACGGCCGGCCGTTGCAGGGGTTGAAGATCCTGGTGGCGGAGGACGATCGGGTCAGCCGCCTGGTGGCGTCCCGCCTGCTCGCCAACGTCGGGGCCGTCGTGCACGGAGTCGCGGACGGCGAGGCCGCCCTGGAGGCCTTGCGGCGGGAGCGGTTCG
>CAZNSV010000096.1:0-9819 GCA_964575775.1 uncultured Desulfovibrionaceae bacterium | reverse complement strand
GTACATCCTCGAGAAGCACGGCGACGACATGATGATCGAGCTCAAGTGGGGGCAGGGCGCCAAGAACATCGGCGGCGAGATCAAGGTGGGCAGCGTGGATTACGCCAAGTTCCTCAAGGAGCGCGGCTACCTGGTGGACCCCGATCCGGACCTGCCTGGCGTGCAACAGGCCTTTGCCGAAGGCTCCATCAACTGCTTCGCCCGCCACAGCCGCCTGGGCTACACCGAGCAGGGCGGCTGGGAGGCCGTGCGCGCCAACTTCCACGACGCCGTGCAGAGCCTGCGCAAGCTGGGCTTCAAGCGTATCTCCCTCAAGACCGGCAGCTACGGCATGGAGGCCCTGGCCCTGGCCATCCGTCTGGCCTCCGAGGCCAAGCTCGACCTCTTGACCATCGACGGTTCCGGCGGCGGCACGGGCATGAGCCCCTGGAACATGATGGAAGCCTGGGGCGTGCCTTCCGTGCTGCTGCACGCCAAGGCCTACGAATACGCCGCCCTGCTGGCCACCAAGGGCATCCGCCCCGTGGACATGTCCTTTGCCGGCGGCATCGCCCGTGAAGACCAGATCTTCAAGGCCCTGGCCCTGGGCGCACCTTACGTCAAACTCATCTGCATGGGCCGCGCCATCATGATCCCCGGCTTCCTGGGCTCCAACATCGAGGGCGCCATCTACCCCGAGCGCAAGGCCAAGGTCCACGGCAACTGGGACAGCCTGCCCGCCACGGTCAAGGCCTTCGGCGACACCCCGGAAAAGATCTTCGCCTGCTACCACGACGTGGAAGCCAAGATCGGCCCCCAGGCCATGAAGGAAATCCCCCTTGGCGCCATCGCCATGTGGTGCCTGGCCGACAAGCTGGGCGCCGGACTGCAGCAGTTCATGGCCGGCGTGCGCAAGTTCCGCCTGGAGAACCTCAGCCGCGAGGACCTCTTCTCCGGCAACCGCGAGACCGCCCGCGAGACCGGCATCCCCTTCTGCACCGATGCCCAGGACGAAATCGCCAAGAAGATCATCCTCTCCTGAACCAGTACGGCCCCGCATCCCCCCTCCCCCACCGGGAGGGGCGGATGCGGGGCTGACAAGCCCCTGTTCGCGGTGCTATTCATCCCCCAACCATGCACACCGCCACCCACTCCATGTCCGGCTCGGGCGAGCAACCCGCCCCCGCCTCTGCCTGCGCCCAGACCATGTCCGCGGTGGAGCGCGACCTGCGCGAACGCGTCAAGGAGCTGGGCTGCCTCTACGCCATTTCCCGCCTGGCCCAGCGCAAGGACATCTCCCTGGACGAGCTGGCCGAGGCCGTGACGGGCCTGCTCTGCGCCTCCTGGCAGTTCCCGGATCTGGCAGCGGCCCGGGTGGAACTGGACGGGCACAGCCATGCCACCCCCGGGTTCCGGCGCTCGCGCTGGCGCCAGACGCGCGGCATCCGTGCCTACGGCGAGCCCGCCGGTCGGGTGGAGGTCTGCTATCTGCACAAGCCCCCCCAGCATGGTGACACCGGGGGCGAGGTCTTTCTGGAAGAGGAAACCCACCTGCTCCAGGCCGTGGCCGAGAACCTGGGCCGCATCATCGAGGCCCGTAAGGCCGAGGAGCATCTGCAGACCCTGTCCCGTGAACTGATCCGCGCCCAGGAGGTGGAGCGCCAGCGCATCGCCCGGGAGCTGCACGACGACGTGGCCCAAGCCCTGAGCATGCTCAAGATCGGCATCGCCACCCTGGAGTGCAGTCAGCCGGACGCGACCTGCGACCTGGGCCCCCAGCTCCGCGAGCTCTCCACCCAGGTCAGCGGGGTCATCGACTCCGTGCGCAGCCTGTCCTACGCCCTGCTGCCCCCCGGCTTGGTCCAGCTGGGGCTGGTGAGCACCATCTTCAGGCTGTGCGAGGAGTTTTCCGCCCGGCACGGCATCCCGGTGGATTTCCGGGCCGAGGGCATGGACTCGGTGAAACCCGACTTCGAATTTCAGATCAACGTCTACCGCATCGTGCAGGAAGCCCTGTCCAACGTACGGCGCCATGCCCACGCCTCCCTGGTGACGGTAAAGCTCGTGGCCTCGCACCCTTCGGTGCTGCTGCGCGTGGAGGACGACGGCCAAGGGTTCGCCCAGGAGCGCAGTCCCGGCGAAGGCCTGCGCGAGCGGCACATGGGGCTCTGGAGCATGGGCGAGCGGGCCCGGCTGTTGGGGGGCACCTTGCGGATCCGGTCCGCTCCCGGCAAAGGAACCAGGATCCTGGTGGACATTCCGTTCCGGAGCCAGGGATGAGCCGCTGCCGGATCATGATCGTGGACGACCACCCCCTGTTCCGGGAGGGGCTCAAGGCCCTGGTGCACAAGACCGGCACCTACGAGGTGGCCGCGGAGGCGGGCAGCTGCGCCGCGGCCCTGGAGCAGGCCCGGGAGAAACGCCCCGACGTGGCCATTGTGGACATCGGCCTGCCCGACGGCAGCGGCATCGAACTGGTGCGCGAGCTCCAGGCCCAGCTGCCCGGTCTCAAGGTGGTGGTGGTGAGCATGCACTCCAAGATCGAGTTCATCGCCGAGAGCTTCCGGGCCGGGGCCGGGGCCTACGTGCTCAAGGAGTCCACCACGGACCGCCTGGCCCAGGCCCTGGACGCGGTGCGCAAGGAGGAGCAGTACCTGGACAGCGCCGTCTCGCCCAAGGTCCTGCAAAAGCTTTTGGAATTCTCCAACCGCCGGGCCATGATCTCCGACTCCCCCTATGCCCAGCTCTCCAAGCGGGAGCAGCAGATCTTCCGCCTCCTGGCCGAGGGCGTGCACCCCACGGACATCGCCAAGCGGCTCTTCATCTCTCGCAAGACCGTGGACAACCACCGGGCCAACATCATGGGCAAGCTGGGGCTCTCCTCCCCCGTGGAGCTGGTGCGCTACGCCGCCCGGCTGGGCGTGGTGGACCTGGACGCCTGAGCCCCGACGCACGGCAAAACCACGATCCTCGCCCGGGCTGCCCAACGGCCTCACCTCGCTTCTTTTTCATTTTTTCCCACCGTTGCCCAAGGAAATTTCGCGGGTTCTTCCTCCAGCGCATTGACAGCTCCACCTGGCTGGGCTAAATTCTCCGTCTTCACGCACCACCATGGGCCTATAGCTCAGTTGGCAGAGCCTCCGGCTCATAACCGGCAGGTCCCAGGTTCGAGTCCTGGTGGGCCCACCAGAAGGAAGAACATTGCTGGCCTGCTTCATCACTCCGCAGATCGCCGCTTCGAGCTTCAGGCACATGACCTCCGGTGCTGCCCGGCACCCACAGCCGGAACACACCCTGCCCTCCCTCTCCACCGCAAAGGACGCAACACCGTGCGCATAGCGGACTGCATCGCCCGGATCGAAGCCGTGGCGCCGCGCCACGGCCAGGCACCCTGGGACAACAGCGGGGTGCAGATTGCGGGCAGCCACGAGACCGTCGAAAAGCTCGCCGTTCTCCTCGATCCCACCCCCCAAGGCATCGCCGCCGCCCTCGCCTGGGGCGCCCACTGCATCCTCTGCCACCACCCCCTGACCCTCAAACCCCAAGGCCTGGACCGGCTGGACGACTACCACCGCGTCGCCACCCTGGTCTTGGGGGCCGGGGCCTGGCTCTATGCGGCCCACACCTCCCTGGACGTACGGCCCGAGGGCCCGGTGGGCTGGCTGGCCCGGGAACTGGGGCTGACCGGCACCCGCATCCTCGAAGTCACCGGCAGCCGCCGGTGGCAGGGCGTGCGCTTCCAGGCCGGACCACTGCGCGGCGAAGTGCTGCGCCTGCTCGAGGCCGAAACCGGGCTGCAGCGGGTCACGGAGCCGGAACACGGCGAGTTCTTCCTGATCTGCCCCACAGAGGAGTGGCCACGTCTCAAGGGGCGCCTGGCCGCACTGCTGCCCGAGGCTGCCTTTGCCCTGCTGGAAACGGCCCACCCGGCCGCGCCCTGGGGTTTCGGTCTGGCGGGAAACCTGCCCACGCCTCTGTCCTACGACGCTTTCTGCGCGGCCCTGTTCCGGGTGGTGCCGCGCCCTTATGCGCTGACCATGGGCGCCCGTCCCGAGGAGGTGCGCCGCGTGGCCTACTGCACAGGCTCCGGCAGTTCGCTCATGGACGCCGCCGCCCAAGCCGGAGCCCAGGTCTTCATCACCGGCGACATGAAATTTCACCAAGCCTTGACTGCCCCACTCCATATTCTGGATGTGGGGCATTTTTCGTTGGAAGAGGAAATGATGCGACGCTTCAGCCAGGACCTGACCCGGGATCCGCAGTTCGCCGCGGTGACGGTGCGCTTTTTTCCCGGCCAGGATCCCTTCAACCTGCTGCTGCCCCCTTCTGTGGAGGCCGCGGGCTGAGCCGCGAGGCGTCGTTGTCCCACACCCGGCCGCCGGTCCTAGCACCCGCGCCAAAGATCGCCTGACTGCCAATGGGAGGGTCCGACCTTGAGCATGTACCTGAAACAGATTGAACAACTTGTCGCCTTGCAGCGCATCGACAGCGAAATCCTGCAGCTGGACCGGGAGTTGGAAGTGGCTCCCAAAGAGGTGTTGGCCCTGGAGGAACAGTTCAATGTCCTCGACGAACAGCGCAACCAGTATCTGGAAAAGATCCACTTCCTCAAGGATTCCGAGACCCGGCTCGGCGCCGAGATCGAGGACGATTCCCTGAAGGTCAAGAAGAGCAAGAACAAGTTGATGATGGTCAGCAACACCAAGGAATATCACGCCATGATGCGCGAGATGGACAACCTGGAGAAGCTGAACCGGCTGCGCGAGGAAGAACGCCTGGCCCTGGCGGAAGAACTGCAGCGCCAGAACGAATCCCTGGCCGAGATCGATACCGAGCTCAACACCATCAAGGCGCAGCTGGACGAGAAGCGCTCCAACCTCGAAGCACGCATCGCCGAGCACCGCAAGCGCCTGGACTCCCTGCACAGCCAGCGTAAAGCCTCGGGCAAGAGTGTGCCCCCGCCCGTATTGGGACGCTACGAGTTCATCCGCTCCCGCCTGAGCGCGCCCGTCATCGTCAAGGTGGTGGCCGGAATCTGCGACGGATGCCACATCAGCATCCCGCCCCAGAGCTTCAACGAATTGCAGAAGGGGCAACAGATCCTCTCCTGCCCCAACTGCCAACGGCTCATCTACTGGTGCGAGCATTTCACGGCCGACGAGCCCGCCCCGGTCAAGAAGGTCGTGGAGACAGTCACGGACTGAAGCCACGCGCCCGACGCGCGCGCTGTCCTGGTTGGGGGCCCAGGCCCCCTTTGACAGCAACCGGCGCGGCGCTTATGTCTTAGCAGGGGAGTCGGACGGACCGTCGCTGCGGACCTTCGGGTCCGGGGAGGAAAGTCCGGGCTCCGCAGGGCAGGATGCTGGGTAACGCCCAGCGGGAGCGATCCCGGGAGAGTGCCACAGAAAGCAAACCGCCCACGCGGCAGTTCGCTGCCGCAGGCAAGGGTGAAACGGTGGGGTAAGAGCCCACCAGTTGCCGCGGCGACGCGGCAAGCTAGGAAAACCCCATCCGGAGCAAGGTCAAATAGGAGGGCGCCAAGGCCGGCCCGGCCGTGCCCTCGGGTAGACTGCTGGAGACCGCGAGTAATCGCGGCCCTAGAGGAATGACGGTCGCCCCCGTTCTCGGGGGACAGAACCCGGCTTACAGTCCGACTCCCCATTTTCATCACCGCACAGCACCCGCACAAGGAGCGCCATGAGCACCTGGGCCGTCATCCTGGCAGCCGGACAGGGCAGCCGTCTGGCCGAGGCCGGACTCAAGGACAAGAAACAGTTTTTGCAGTGGCGGGAGCGCCCCTTGTTCTGGCACGCGGCCCGCACCTTTGCCGGGGTGCCGGGCATCTTCGGCCTGGTCTTCGTTTTTCCGGAAGCGGAATTCCTGGCCGCGCAGGAGCGGGTCATCGACCTGGACGGTTCGGACGGCCTGAACCTGCCCTGGCTCTGCGTCACCGGCGGAGCCCGGCGTCAGGATTCCGTGGCCTGCGCCCTGGCCGCCCTGCCCCCCGACTGCACGCGGGTGCTGATCCACGACGCAGCCCGCCCTTTCGTTTCGCCCCCCTTGTGCAACACCCTGCTGGAGGCTTTGGCGTCCGGCGCCGTTGCCGCCATTCCGGTGTTGCCGCTGAGCGACACCGTGAAGCGCGTGACCCCCGCGCCGGACGGCGGCCTGCTGGTGGCCGAGACCCTGCCCCGCCATGAGCTGCGGGCCGTGCAGACGCCCCAGGCCTTTGCCTTGGCGCCCCTGCGCGAGGCCCACGCCCGGGCCGCGGCCGAGGACTGGGAGGTCACGGACGACGCCTCCCTGCTGGAGCGTTTGGGACACGCGGTCCTGACCGTGCCCGGCGAGGCGGACAACGTGAAGATCACCACCGTCAAGGACCTGGAGCTGCTGCAAGGGGAGCACGACGCCCGCCCCCGTACGCGTCCGGTCACGGGCTGGGGCTACGACGTCCACCGCTACGCGAACCACCCGCAGGCGCCCAAGGCGCGGCCCATGAAGCTGGGCGGCATTCCCATCCCCGGCGCGCCCCTGGTCCTGGCCCACTCCGACGGCGACGTGCTGCTGCACGCCCTCACGGACGCACTGCTCGGATGTCTTGGGGGCGGGGACATCGGCGACCGCTTCCCGGACAGCGACCCCATCCTGGACAACGTGCCCAGCTGCGTGCTGCTGGACAAGGTGCTGCAGGAGGGGCTGGCCCGGGGGCTGCGGCTGCACCATGCTGACCTGACCCTCGTGGCGCAGGTGCCGCGCATCGCCCCCCACAAGGTGGCCATCCGGGAGAACGTGGCCCGGCTGCTGGGCCTGGCGGTGGAGCGGGTGAACGTGAAGGCCACCACGGAAGAGGGGCTGGGCTTCACGGGTGAGAAGCTGGGCCTGAAGGCGGTGGCGGTGCTGACGGGGGAGCTGCCTCTCGCTTGAACTGCTGGAGCGGGGCACCATCTCCACCCCACTCGCTGCTCCACCAAACCCGCTCGTATCAGCCGGCACCTTTCCTGCTCGACGCCCTGGCTCCGGAGGAGTGACCAATGACCGACTTTTCTGGCTACCCTTTCGAGTTGTCCCCTTTGCCGGACAAGGGTGGCGGTGGTTGGCTCATCGTTTTCCCTGATTTTCCCGGTGCGGTGATGTCGGATGGCGAGACTCCGGAAGCGGCTTTGCGCAATGGTCGCGAAGCCCTGGAAGCCGTCATTGCGGCGTACCGCGCGGATGGTCGCCCTCTGCCTGAGCCATTCCACCACAGCGGTGTCTCTGGCAAGTTCAACCTGCGGACCCCAAAACGCCTGCACGCCATGCTCGCCCGCGCCTCCGAACTGGAGGGTGTGAGCATGAATACCCTGGCAGTGGCCCTGCTGGCGGAAGGCTTGGGCAGAAGGGCGGTCAAGGAACGGACCTTAGAGCATTTTAACTTTGAAAAAGTGTAAATGCTCTTATGCAGTTCCCTGAAACAATGGAACATTGTTTCAGGGCAGAGCCTTGTTTCAAGGCGAAACTGCACCAGCCTCCGCTCAGGGTGTGACCAGCAGCTCCTCCGCTTTCTCGGCCCGGGGCCAGGACATGACCACGGCCTTGATCAAGGTGGCCAGGGGAATGGCCAGGAACACGCCCCAGAAGCCCCAGATGCCGCCGAAGAAGAGTACGGCCAGGATGATGGACACGGGGTGCAGGTTCACGGCCTCGGAAAAGAGCAGCGGCACGAGCACGTTGCCGTCCAGGGCCTGGATGAGCATGTAGACCCCCACCACCCAGGCGAACTGTCCGCCCCAGCCGAACTGGAAGAGCGCCACCAGGGCCACGGGAATGGTCACCATGGCCGCCCCCACGTAGGGCACCACCACGGAAATCCCCACCATGAGGCCCAGGAGCTCGGCGTAGCGCAGCCCGAACAGGGCAAAGGCGATCCAGGAGACCACGGCCACGATGATGATCTCGATGACCTTGCCCCGCACGTAGTTGGCGATCTGCCCATCCATTTCCTGCCAGATCTTGCTCAGGAGGACCCGCTTGCGGGGCAACAGCGAGGACACGAACCCCGTGAGCCGCGCCTGGTCCTTGAGCATGAAAAACACGAGGATGGGCACCAGGATCAGATAGATGAGCCAGGCCACCATATTGGGAATGCTGGACAGGGAGTAGTTCACCAGGAACTGCCCGGCGCTGCGCAACTCGCGGGCGATGTCCGCCAGCAGGTTGTTCACGTACTGCTCGGACAGCAGCTGGGGGTAGGCCTGCTGCATCTCGTAGAACCACTCCTGGATCATGCGCACGATGCTGGGCAGCTCCTTGGTCAGGCTGAGCAACTGCTGCCAGACCAGGGGCAGGAGCCAGATCAACACCCCTGCGGACAGGCCCAGAAAGATGCCGTAGGCCACCAGCACGGCAGCCAGTCTGGGCATGCGAAAGCGCATGAACAGCCCCACCAGGCCCTGCAACAGGAAGGCGATGATCAGGGCGAAGAAAAAAGGCGCCAGGATGCCGCCGAAGAAGATGACCAGGGAGAAGAGCCCCACCAGGAGCAGGGCGAAGAAGATGGTCTCTTCATCGAAGAAATAACGCTCGCCCCAGGCGCGCAAGACCTTGCCGACGGACATGTAAACCTCTCGCACGGGAGTTTCTGGTCGGGGAGGGAGCTGGACAGCCAAGCCGACCTGCCGCGCCCCCTAATGTAACGCAAGGGACCTGGACAGTTCAAGCCATAGTCCGGACCTGTGCCGGAATGTCCCCCGGCAGTCAAAAGGGGCACTTGCGGGACTTCCCCATGCCGTCGCTTTTTTTGGTCCGTCCCCTCTTGGCCCACTGCCGCTTGACAGCAGAAATGCATAATCATTCAGGATTGTTGCGCTTGACAAGATATCACCCCATTCCTGTCCAAAATTGTCAACACCCTAAGATTGCAGAAACAATCGGGGAACCAGCCTCGTCTTGCCGAAACCGTAGACATAACCGGAAGCAACTAAGGCCAGGCGCAACACCTGGTCATAGCTATGCCTAAGTTTAAAGTTATACCATAGTGTTTCGACATAAAGCGATATAGCGTTGCAAAAAACTGCTTTTTGATGTAGCAAATTGCTCCATTCGACACAGACTAGTCGAACACCACCCTCCTGGCCCCGGTTCAACTGCAGGTCCCTGCTCAGTTGCCAGGGTGGTGACACTGAACCCACGGACGTTTCTTTCGAGCAGTTTGACGTCGCCTTTCTGACTTATCGTAAGATGTCGCATGGTTCCAAACATGGGACCCTGGTCATTCCAGGATCTGGAACGGCAACATGGTCCCCGTTTCGTGTTCTCGGTCATGTCGCTGATGGCATCCGTCAGATGCCGTTGAGGCCCATTGAGACCAATCGCCCCTCGGCCGTTTTCGCCGAACCGGTTCGGGCTCAGGAGTGCAACGTTTGAAACAGGAGAACTAGCCATGCTGTTCAAGAAAATTCTCGTAGCCGTGGATGGCTCGAAGCATTCGGACAAGGCGGCCCAGTATGCCCGCGGTGTGGCCAGGACGCAGAACGCCGAGTTGGTGCTGCTGCACTGCCCCGGCAACATCCCCCGCCTCATCGGTGGCGCGGCCCGCGAGAAGCTGCAACAGGATCTTGAAGAAGCCGGCCGTCAGCTCGTGGCCAACTATCAGAACCTCTGCGAAGGCTTCAACGTCTGCTACACCATCGAGGTGAAGATCGGCGACCCGGCCAACGTGCTCATCAAGTATGCCGAAGAAAACGGCGTGGATCTCATCGTCATGGGCAGCCGCGGCCTCACGGACCTCGAAGGCCTGCTGCTGGGCAGCGTGACGCACCACGTGCTGCAGCGCACCTGCTGCCCGGTGCTGATCATCAGGTA
>CAZNSV010000095.1:0-9839 GCA_964575775.1 uncultured Desulfovibrionaceae bacterium | reverse complement strand
CAGCAGGCCCATGAGCCCAAAGGCCGCGAGGTAGATAGCCCAGGAGGGTATGCCCCCCCAGGTGATGCGATCCACCTGGGAACCAAACAGGGTTACCTTGCAGAAGTTGAAGCCGAAGCGCAAGTAATCCAACCGGTGGTAGCGCATCAACTCCTTGCTCAGGTCCAGGTAGAATGCCGGGCTCTTCCTCTCCGTGGGGTTGGTGCAGGAGACGAAGTAGGCGGACTGGATGCGGTAGACCAGGCGCAGATAGGGATTGCTCTCGGGGATCTGGGTGTCGTACCGGCGGTCTTCGGCATCGCGCCTGGCCAGAGCGTCCTGGAGCCAATCGCGCATCTCCTGGGTGGGGAGGCGGTCGATGTCTTCTGGGACAGCCAGACGCAAGGCGTAGACGATTTTGTATTGATAGGACAACGTCGCCTGGGCGGATTGTCCGGTTTTCACCAATGAATAAATGTCCGGAGACAACACCACGATGCCGGATACAAGTGCGGCAAGGGCAACGTGTTTGAGGTTTCTTCGCCAGTTGTTCCATAAGGCCGCCAAGGCTGTGAGGGCAACGAAGACCACGGCGAACGCCATGGCTTGTCGCACGACATAGGCGAAGGCAAAACAAAGGGCGCAGGCATAGACGGTCCAGATCCAGCGCTTGTAGAATCCGAGCAGGGAGCAGGCCACGGTGAGTAACAGCAGGGCCTGGGACAGGGGCTCTGTGAGAATGAAGTTCAGCTCGTACCACACGTAAAAATGGGCTGTTTGGAAATACACGAACAGCAAAACAGGCAGGGGAGAGCCGGTGATCAGCATCAGCACGGCGCACAAGACAAGGCCCGCGCCGAGCAGGATGAGGATCTGGGTCTGGGAGACCCGGAGCAGGGGATGGTCGGGGGCGTTGTTCCAGACGCCGATCTTGGTGGTGTCCAACACCACACCGGGGGTGAACGGATCGGCGACTGCCTTGATGAACAGGGGGTAGCCTGGCCCACGAGAAGACCCTGGCTGCCAGCCAGTATAGTAGCTGGCGGAGTCGGGGCTTACGCTGAACGTGTTCAGGTAGGTGTAGGCGCCCGGGGGGCGGCCCGGCTGGACTTCGATGATGGCCACGGCGGTCAACAGGGCGTAGGCCCCACCCAGGGCCACCAGCAGGGGGAGCTGGTAGGTCCAGGGAGGCATGCCCCGACCGTATGTGATGATGAGCGTGGACCCCAGAAGGAAGGCGATACCGAGGGTGATAAAGGCTTTATGCTTGATGTTGGAGAAGGCCTGGGATTTTGTCAGGGCATAGGCATCCGCCGCGGTGGCCGGGACTTCCAGCGTGAAGGCGTCCACGGTGCTTTCTGGATCAAGGGGGATGATTTCCAGGACATCCTTGAATTGGGAATCTACCAAGTTGTCGTTTCGGGTGTAGATGTGGCCCTGCCAGTGGCGAAAGACTCCGGGCTTGCGCGCCATGAGCTCCTCGGCTCTGGCGTGTGGTGAAAGGCGTTGCCCGTTTTCCAGAACGACCAGGGGAGAACGGGTGGGGGTCCGGGGTGTGTCCGCCAGGGAGACCAGGCCCAGAGCGGAAATGTTCACCGTGCACAGGCCTTCGTCGCACTCCACGGGGAGACTGCTGAAAGGCACTTGGCGGGAATATACTTGGCTGGAGACCGCGAAATCGGCTACCCACACGGGCAGAGTCATCACCGCGCCGAAACCGAGAACGGACAGCACGGCCAAGACAATGCCGGCAACTGCCAGGGCCGGATGCTGCCCGAAACAGCGCCCCACCAGGCGACCCAACCATGTCATGACGTTTCTCCACGGCTGCCGTGGCAGGTCCCGCGTGGAACGCCCTCGAGGTCTCGGAAAAAGGCGGCGGCACGGCCATAGGTTTCGGGCAATCCGATATCCAGGAAGGGAGCCCTGCATGGATAGCCATACAGCCCCTGAGGAATCAGGTTGGGGAACACCTCCTGTTCCAGGGACACGCTTCGCCCCACGGGGATGTCCGCCACCACTTCTCGCGAGAGGAGATAGACGCCGGCGTTGATCATGCCGGGGCCCGCGGCCCGTTTCTCCTCAAAACGGACGATACGGTCATCGGCTGCAAGGCTCACTGTTCCGTAGCGGCTTGAATCGGCCGCCTCCACAAGGAGCAGAGCGGCCCGATAAGAAGCCGCGGCCCGCCAAGTGGCAAAGGCTTCCAGGTCAGCGTGCACGTAGGAATCGCCGTTGAGAACCAACAGAGTCTCGGCGGCACAGCTGGAGAGAGCCAGGCGCAGCCCGCCTCCCGTACCCAGGGGGCTGTCCTCCCGGGAATGGAGCAGCTGCATGCGGCCGTGAACCGTGCCCAGGGTCTCTGCCACCAGATCGGCCAGATAGCCTGTGCTGATCACGGCCGTGGTCACCCCCTGGGCCTCGAGTTGGTCCAGGAGGTAGGCGATGAACGGTCGACCGTTCACGTCGGCCAAGATCTTGGGCCGGTCGGAGATCACGGGGCGCAGCCTGGTGCCGAGCCCCCCCGCGAGCACCACGGCCGTGACTTCTGAAAGCCGGGGCATCAGACGTTGGCGTACTGGTTGGGCTTGAGCATTTTGTAGCCCTTGCGGAGCTCCTGGATGCCCATGTCCAGGTCGAAGCGCGGCTTCCAACCCAGGCTTTCGATCTTTTCGTTGCTGACAAGATAGTCCCGCTTGTCCGGGTCCTCTCCGATGGGTGCCGAGTGGATGTAGAAGTTGGGGAAATACTCCTTCACTTTCTCGGCGAGCTGGCGCTTGGTCAGGTTGGCCGAGGACAGACCGACGTTGAAGGGCTGCCCCTTCATTTTATCGTAGTTGTCGATACCGAACAGGAACGCCGAGGTTACGTCGCGAACATGGATGTAGTTGCGCCGGAAGTGGTCCTCGAACAGGATGATCGACCCGTCTTTGAAGGCACGGTAGGTGAAGTCGTTGACGAGCAGGTCCATGCGCATGCGCGGAGCCATGCCGAAGACCGTTGCCAAGCGGAAGGTCACGCTGTTGCCCTTGTCCAGAAGCGCCTTTTCGATAGCCACCTTGGTCTTGCCGTAGTCGGAAAGCGGACGCAGGGGGGATTCCTCGGTGCAGTAGGCGTCCTGTTCCCCGATGCCGTAGCCGCTGTTGGTGGTGGGGAAGATCACCATCTGGCTGGGCGAGACGGCCTTGATCAGGTGCATGTAGGCGTCGTGGTTGACCAGCCGCGTCAGCGTGGGGTTGATCTTGCAGGCCGGAGCCCCCACGATTGCCGCCAGCGGGATGATGATGTCGAAACGGGGTACGAGGTGGTCGATGAGGTCCAGGTCGCAAATGTCACCCTTGATGAAGTCGAATCCTTCGTAGGCGCAGCAATGCAGCAGGGGCGCTTGGCCGAACAGAAGGTTGTCCAGGACGGTGACGTTGAATCCCTTTTCGAGCAGAGCGGGCACCATGAGGGAGCCGAGGTAGCCGGCACCGCCGGTCACTAGTACATTGCTGGCCATCACACCATTCCTTGTGGGTCTTATGTGGGCACACGCCATGTCGGCATTGTGCCACGGGTCGAAGGTTCCAAGCACTTCTAGGGTTGTTACTGTCCTGATCCAAAAAATATTCCCGCCAGTGAGCGCATAGAAAACGGCCACACTCTCTCTTGTCTGTCTATAATGACACCCAGTCGGAGATGCGGATCGTTTCATGCCTATGATGGAGGGCAAGATGTCTCGCAGAAAAAAACATGACCATGATTTATCCCCTAAGTCAAGGTCATGCGCTACAGCCCGACTCCTCCGCCTTGCCCCGGCCCCGCGCTCCGGTTAGACTGCGCCAGGAGTCAAGCATGCCCAACACGGAATTCCACCCCCTGCCAGAGCTCGGGCGCGCCTCCCTTCCTTGGACCGGGGGCGTGCTGGACCTGGCCTACCGCCTGCGCCGTCCCGACACTGACGGAGAACTGCCCGCCCTGGTGCTGGTGCACGGCCTGGGCTGCTCCCAGCGCTCCTTTGCCGGGATCTGGCAGCAGGCGGCGTTCACCACCCGCACGGTGCTCAGCTACGACCTGCCCGGGTTCGGCGATTCCCACCGGCCCGAGACCTTCCCCTACACCATGGAGGCCCATGCGGAACTGAGCCTGGCCCTGCTACGGCACCTGGGGCTCACGGCCGTACACCTGGTGGGGCACAGCATGGGGGGTGCCGTGGCCCTGCACCTGGCCCAACATCTGGCCCGGCAATCGGCCCAAGACTCTGCAACCGAGCCGCGCCTGCGCAGCCTGGTGAGCGTGGAGGGCAACCTCATCGCGGCGGACTGCGGGGTGAGCCGTCTGGCCGCGGGCATGACCCGGAAACGTTTCGAGGAGGAGTTCTTCCCTTCGTTGCGCACGCGCACGCCCCCGCTGCACCGGGCCTTCATGGCCCTGGAGCTGGCATCGCCCCGGGCCTTCCTGGCCAGCGCGGAATCCCTCTGGCACTGGTCCCGCAGCGAAAAGCTCCTGCAGCTGTACCTGGCCCTGGAGGTGCCCCGGCTCTACATCCACGGCCGCCGCGACAAGGGCATCCCCGTGCTGGAGCGCCTGGGTGACCTGCCGCGCCGTGCCGTGCCCGACAGCGGCCACTTTCCCATGAACGAGAATCCCGCTGCCTTCTACCGGGAGCTCGCGGCCTGGCTGGAGCACTGCGAGGCCGGAACGCCTAGTGGCACGTATTGACATTTCTTGCTACGTTTTGCGCTCTGCCTCCCGCCACAATATACTCCCCTCGACATAGGAGATTGTCATGCGTGTTCTGCATCTCGAGTGCCCCTGCGGATTGGGGGGCGACATGTTCCTGGCCGCCCTGGCCGGTCTGGGCCTGGACCTCGCGCCTTTGCCCGGATTGCTCGGCCCGCAGGTCCTGTCCGGCATCACCGCCGTCCCCGAAGTGCGCGGGGGTGTTTCCGGTCTGCGCCTGCACCTGGAACTCGCCCAGGGCGCGCCGTGTCGGCATCTGCCCCAGGTCCTGAGCCTGATCGACGCGCTGGACCTCTCCCCCCGAGTGCGGGAGCGCAGCGCCGCCGCGTTCCGCCGTCTGGCCGAGGTGGAGGCCGCGGTGCACGCCCTGCCCGTGGAGCGGGTGCACTTTCACGAAATCAGCGCCGCCGACACCATCGTGGACGTGGTGGGCGCCTTCTGGGGGCTCGAGCAGCTGGGCGTCGAGCGCGTGACCTGCGGCCCCCTGCCCTGGTTCAAGGGGCGCATCCGCTGCGCCCACGGCGAGCTGGACCTGCCCGCGCCCGCCACGCTGCGGCTGCTCACCGGCAAGCCCGTGTACCCCACGCAATACGACAAGGAGCTCATCACCCCCACGGGGGCGCTGCTGCTCGATCAGTGCGTGACCGAGTTCGGTGACGGCCCCCAGGGCTTGCTCGCCGCAACGAGCCTGGCCTACGGCGCCATGGACCTGGGGGGCGGGCTGCAGGCCCTGCTGCTGGAAACGGAAGCAGGGGCGGACGGGCTGCTCACCGAGCGGATCTGGGTGCTTGAAAGCAACGTGGACCACCTGAGCGGCGAGGATTTGGGCTGGTGCTTCGAGGCCCTGTTCGCGGCCGGGGCTGTGGATGTGCTGTTCGTGCCCGGGGTGATGAAGAAAAACCGCCCCGCCGGGGTGCTGCAGGCCCTCTGCATCCCCGAGCGTCTGCCCGCGGTGCAGGACGCCTTTTTCCGCAGCAGTCTGACCCTGGGGCTGCGGCGCAGGCTGGTGGAGCGGGTGTGCCTGCCCCGCGAGGCCTGCAGTCTGGATTCTCCCTGGGGTCCGGTGCCGGGCAAACGCGTCCGCTACGGCGAGGAGCAGTGGAGCGCCCCCGAATATGACGCCTTGCAGACCTTGGCCCGCAAGACCGGACTGAGTCCGGCGGCTCTGCGACGGCGTCTGGCGGGCGGGGAGGACGCGGGCAGCTGAAATGCAGACCACAGCAGTTTCATAAAAAATTGGCTGCTTGTAAGGGAAACCTGATTGACGCCCCTGCCTGGCTTAGGCACATTGTGCCCAGGATTGGGGGCAATCCGAGGGATTGGCGGGCAGCTCCGTCCTTCCGTCTCAGTGCCGCCGGAGGGACGGAGCTGCCGCCACCCGATAGGACAACGCCGCCCGAGGATCTCCCGCTCCCATCGTCTTCATCATGCAAACGCCTTGGGGGAGGGGGCCATGCCGACGGTCAACACCGGAGAACTACTGCCGGGAATGGTCCTGGCCCGTGATCTGCGCTCCCCGCAGGGGCGGCTGCTGTTGCCCAAGGGCCAGACCCTGACCTTCGGCCATATCCGCCTCTGCAAGCGCTGGGGCATCATCGCCGCCGACATCTGCAACGGCTCCGGAAACGCCGAGCAGTGCAGGGCGGAACAGCCCCTGAGCCCCGAAACCATCCGCCGCAGCAAGACCCTGGCTCTGAGTCGGTTCTGTTCGCTGGATATCGATAAGCCGGTAACCAGGGAGCTGGTCCGGCAGTTTCTGCTGCGCACGGCCCGGGCCATCGAGAATGGCGAGGAGCCGCCCTGCCCGGTGCGGGATGCGGGGAGCGGCGGCGGCAACGGACAGCATGGCCTGCCCCCCTTGCCCGACGTGGAAACCCTCATCGGCCGGAATCCCACCCTGGCCACCCTGCCCCAGACCTATGCCCAGATCGTGGAGGTGCTCAACGACCCCATGAGCTCGGCGGCCTTCCTGGCCGAGGTGATCAGCAAGGACAGCAGCCTCTCGGCCAAGCTGTTGCGGCTGGTGAACTCGCCCCTCTATGGCTTCCGGCACCGGGTGGACTCCCTGGACCGGGCCGTGGCCCTGGTGGGCTCCAACCATCTTTCCACCCTGGCCCTGGGGCTTTCGGTCTTCAGCCTGTTCAAAGGCATTCCCTCGGGATACTTCACTTTGGCCGACTACTGCCGTCACACCATCGCCTGCGGCATCGTGGCCCGGTTCCTGGCCGGATATGTGGAAGGGGTGAACCGGGAGCGGGTCTTTGCCCTGGGCTTGCTGCACGACATCGGCCGCCTGGTGCTCTACATGCAGTACCCCCAGCACGGACGGCGGGCCCTGGAACTGGCCATGGCCACGCGGCGGCCGCTCTACGACGTGGAGCGCGAGCTCTGGGGCTACGACCACACCGCCTTGTCCCAGGCCCTGCTGCTGCACTGGCGGCTGCCCGAGGCCATGGCCGAGGCCGTGGGCAACCACCATCCGCCCTTTGGCCCGGACAGCCCCGTGGAAGGGCTGCTGGTCCACGCGGCGGACATTATCGCCCACTCCCTGACCCTGGACATGCACAGCCCCTTCAGCATTCCGCCCGTGCAACTGGATGTCTGGTCCAGGCTGGGGCTGGAGGAGCACCTCATCGCCGCGGCCATGAACTTTTCGGAGCCGCTGGTGGCCGATACGCTGGTCGCCCTGCTGCCCGACGCGGCCTAGAGGAAACGGTCATGAACCTGCGTGAGCGTGTCAATTATCTGGAGAGCGTCTACCGCTTCACGCTGGATGCACTGGAATCGGCGGCGGATCTCAGCGACTTCCAGAACGGCATCACCTCTTTCGACTCGCCGGGTGCCATCATCCTGGAGGCGGTCAAGCGCATCCGCGGCATCATCAAGCTCGATGCCCTGGCCATCTACCGGGTGGACGAGACCACCTCGGATTTCTGCCTGACCTACTGCGATCCGGAGCAGCGCGCCGACTATTTCGAGCAGGAGTGCGACCTGCAGGCCGACCGGGGTGTGTTCGCCCAGGCCCTGGACCTGCAGAAGCCGGTGTTTTCCAAGACCCTGGTGGAGGGGCACCGCGACAGGCCCCTGCTCCTGCACCGCCTGGCCACGGCCTCGCGCATCCGGGGCATGCTGGTGGCCCTGCCCGCCACCGGGCTCAAGCACATTCCGGACAGCTCCCTGCATCTGCTTTCCCTGATCATGCTCAACACGGCCAACTGCCTGGAAAGCCACGAATTGTACGGCCTGCTGCACGAGGCCAACCGTCGCCTGGCCAGCCAGTTGCAGGACCTGGACCGGCAGAAGGCCTTCTATCACCAACTGTTCGAGAACTCGCCCCTGGGCTTGGCCCTGCTGAGTCCCGACGGCCACATCCGGGAGATCAATCCCGGCTTCGAGGGGCTGTTCGGCTATTCGCGGCTGCAAGCCGTGGGACGCGGCTGTGCCGAGCTGTTGTTCCGCGCCAGCTACCGGGAAATCATGCAGTCGCTGCACGGCTCCATCCTGGCCGGGCAGTCGGTCTCGCGCGAGCTGCAGGCCACGGACAGCAGGGGAAACGACATCTCCGTGTCCCTGCTGGGCTACCCTGTCACCCACGAGGGGCAGGTGGAGGCCGTGTACTACAGCTTCCAGGATGTTTCGTCCCGCAAGGCCTTCGAGGAACAGCTCACCTATCAGGCCTTTCACGACTCCCTCACGGGGTTGCCCAACCGGGCCCTGTTCATCGAGCGGCTGGACCGCGCCATCAAGCGCGCGGCCCGGGATCCCCAGTTCCGGTTTGCCGTGCTCATGCTGGACGTGGACCGCTTCAAGAGCATCAACGACAGCCTCGGCCACGTGGTGGGGGATCGGCTCCTGCAGGAAATCGCCCAGCGCCTCGCCGCCACCGTGCGGGAGATGGATACCGTGGCCAGGCTTGGGGGCGACGAGTTCGCCATGATCCTCGAAGGGTTCCACCGCCCCAAGGAGGTTCTGGCCGTGGCCGGGCGCTGTCGGCGGGCCCTGGAACGCCCCTTCGACATCGACGGCCAGACCATCTACACCGGCGCCAGCCTGGGCGCGGTGCTGCGCTGGAAGGGCGCCGAATCGCCCGTGGACATGCTGCGCAACGCGGACATCGCCATGTACCGCGCCAAGGAAGCCGGGGGCAACACGGTCAAGCTCTTCAACCGGAACATGTTCAACGCCACCCTCAGCGCCTTGAGCCTGGAAAACGAGATGCGCCACGCCCTGGAAAACGAGCGGTTCGAGCTCTACTACCAGCCCATCATGGACGTGGAGCAGGGCACCCTCAGCGGTTTCGAGGCGCTGCTGCGCTGGAATCACCCCGAGAAAGGTTTTGTCAGCCCCGATGCCTTCATCGGTCTGGCCGAGGAAACCGGCCTCATCGTGCCCCTGGGCGAATGGGCCCTGCGCGAGGCCTGCCGCCAGACCTTCCTCTGGAACCAGCGCTACCCCGGGCTGCCGCAGCTCTCCGTGAACGTGAACCTCTCGCCGAAACAGCTGGGTTTGCGCTCCCTGCCGGGCATGGTGGAATCCGTATTGTGTGAGACCGGCCTGCCCCCGAGTTGCCTCAAGCTGGAGATCACGGAATCGGCCATGATGAGCAACGTCAAGCTCTGCATCGAGGTGCTGCAACGCCTCAAGGGGCTGGGGCTGCAGCTGCTCATCGACGACTTCGGTACCGGCTACTCGTCCCTGAGCTACTTACATACCTTGCCGGTAGATTATCTGAAGATCGACCGTTCCTTCGTGCGCGGCAACGGGCACATGGGCAAGCCGGAGATTGTGGCCACGGTCATGGCCCTGGTGCGCAGCCTGAACATCCGGGCCGTGGCGGAAGGGGTGGAGCACGAGTTGCAACTGCAGGAGCTGCGGCGGCTGCATTGCCATCTGGCCCAGGGCTACCTCTTCGCGCCCCCACTGCATCGTGGGGACGTGGAACTGCTCCTGCAGGGGCGCCAGAACGGCAAGCTGCGGCGCCTCACCCCGAGCTTCGGGCAGCTGGGCAGCTGCGCCATCTGCTGAGCAGCCTTCAGCCTGCCAGGAGAAACCAGCCCGGCCGCAGGGCCGTCTCGCAGCGCAGGCGCGCCTCCAGCCCGGGATGGCTGCGCTCCAGCCGCGCCCCCAGGGCGTCC
>CAZNSV010000094.1:397-9840 GCA_964575775.1 uncultured Desulfovibrionaceae bacterium | reverse complement strand
CACCCTGGTGAAGCACTACTTCGTGGAAAAGCACGTGGTCCAGGGCGGCTACCCCCTCGACATGCGCTATGCCGGTCCCCGCGAAGCCCTGCTGCACGCCACCTTCCGTCAGAACTACGGCGTGAACAAGCTCATCGTCGGTCGTGACCACGCCGGCGTGGGCGACTTCTACAGCCTGTTCGAGGCTCAGGAGATCTTCGACAAGATCCCCTACGCCGCTGACCCCAATGCCGATCCCGCCAAGAAGCTCCTGTGCGAGCCCCTGAAGATCGACTGGACCTTCTACTGCTTCAAGTGTGACGGCATGGCCTCCATGCGCACCTGCCCCCACACCAAGGAAGACCGCGTCATCCTGTCCGGCACCAAGCTGCGCAAGATGCTGTCCGAAAACGCCGAAGTGCCCGACCACTTCGGTCGCGACGAAGTGCTCGTGCTCCTGCGCAAGTACTACGAAGGCCTCACCGAGAAGGTGGAAGTCAAGATGCAGAAGGCTGCCTCCGGCGCCAACATGTAGTTTCCGCCGCGATTTGATCCGTACATTCCCAAGAGGGGGCGCTCAGGCGCCCCCTCTTTTTGTGCGTGCGCTGAAGATGCAAAACAATCGGGATTCGGCTCGGGACGGCATGGGGGCCAACAGGCTGCCGTGCCCGCTCACTGCCTGACGGGCGTCGTGAGTGCCTTGCGCCCCTACTCTTGGGGGGCGAACCAGGCGCGGTCGTCGTCCAGGCAGCGGCGGTACATCTCCCGGGACCACTCCCAGCAGGGCTGGAAGGCCGCGGGGCAGACCACGTCCCGGAAGTACAGGCACACATCCAGGTAGGTCATGGTCAGCACCTCCTGCAGGCAGCGCTGGTCGCGGCGCTCCTGAGCCTGCTCCCGTTGCAGGTCGCGCAGCACGCGGCCTGCCTTGCGGCACCCCCGCTCCACGTGCCAGAGCATGCGCTCCCCGTCGCTGGGGAAGGCCGAGAGCACCTGCTCCCGCCCCCACGTGACGCAGTTGTCGGCACGCTCCTGTCCCCAGCCCGGCAGAGGGGCGCCCGCCAGCAGCACTGCCAGCAGCGCCCTCAGCAGCCGAGACGTCCACGGGCCGTGCGGGGGGCACCTGGAGGGCTCGTCGTGGTTCCTGTTTCGCTCCAAAGATTCCGGAGGCATCCCGCTCCTGTGGGTCTCGCGTCGGGCAAATTGTGTCTGGAAAGCACCGTACGCCAAATCATAACAACCGAGAGGGTTGTGTGGCACAGTCCGGGCACAAGTCAAGGGCGCCAGACTGTTCGAACGCGCCTTTCCTTTCTCCCTTTTCCCGCGTATCCATTTGTCAACGTCCGGCGGATGCGGTACACACCAAGCCACCTGCCCGGAACCGAGATCATTCCCATGCATTCGAGACCCCAAACGCCCCTCGCCAAAGCGCGCGATATCGCGCTGTTCATCGCCCTGTGCGTGGGAGTCCTCTGGCTCGTCATGCTGGGGGCGGAGCGCCTGGGCTACCACTGGCAGTGGTACCGCGTCCCGCGCACGCTGGTGTATGCCGTGGACGGTCAGTGGCGCCAGGGCCCCTTGCTCCAGGGACTTGCCTTGACGCTGCAACTCACGGGCGTGGCCTTCATTCTGGCCTTTCTCTTCGGCCTGGCAGCGGCCATGCTCCGGCTCTCGCGCTCCCTGGTGGGGCGGGCCCTGGCCCGGATCTACCTGGAGACGGTGCGCAACACTCCCCTGCTGGTCCAGATATTTTTCATCTATTTCGTGCTGTCCCCGGTGGTGGGCCTGGAGCGCTTCGCGGCCGCCGTGCTGGCCCTGAGCCTCTTCGAGGGCGCCTACGCCTCGGAGATCATCCGCTCCGGCATCGTGTCCCTGCCACGGGGGCAGTGGGAGGCCGCCTGGTCCCTGGGGCTCTCGCCCTGGCAGACCTACCGCCACGTGATCCTGCCCCAGGCCCTGCGACGCGTCCTGCCCCCCTTGACCGGCATCGCCGTGAACCTGGTCAAGGACTCGGCCTTGGTGAGCACCATCTCCATCGCCGAGCTGACCATGCGGGGGCAGGTGCTCATTTCCGAGACCTTCCTGACCTTCGAGATCTGGTTCACCGTGGCTGCCATGTATCTCTGCCTGACCCTGGTTTTATCCGGGGGGGCGCAGCTGCTGGAGCGTAAGCTCCGGGCCGGGCAGTGAGGAACGCCATGAACGAGATCTGCAGCAACCACGACGAGACCATCATCGTGGCCGAAGGCATTAGCAAGACGTTCCCCGGGGGCGTCAAGGCCCTGGAAGACTTCAGCCTCAGCGTGTGCCGGAGCGAGGTGGTGGTGATCATCGGCCCCTCGGGCTCGGGCAAGTCCTCCTTTCTGCGCTGTCTCAACGGCCTGGAGGACATCGACTCGGGCCGCATCGTCATCGACGGGATCCCCCTGGATCACGACGGGAAGAACCGGCGGGCCATCCGCACCGAGGTGGGCATGGTCTTCCAGTCCTTCAATCTGTTCCCGCATCTCACGGTGCAGGAGAACGTGAACCTGGCCCAGCGGCTCGTGCGGGGCAAGTCGCGCAAGGAGGCCCAGGAGACCACCCTGGCCCTGCTGGACAAGGTCGGACTGGCCGAGAAGCGCAACACCTTTCCCAACCATCTCTCCGGGGGGCAGCAGCAGCGGGTGGCCATTGCCCGGGCCCTGGCCCTGCGCCCCAAGGTGATGCTCTTCGACGAGGCCACCAGCGCCTTGGATCCGGAGATGATCGGCGAGGTGCTGGCGGTGATGCAGGCCCTGGCCGCCGAGGGCATGACCATGGTGGTGGTGACCCACGAAATGGGCTTTGCCCGCGAGGCCGGGGACCGCATCGTGTTCATGGAAGAGGGGCGCCTGGTGGAGCAGGGGCTGGTAGAGCACTTTTTTGGCAATCCCCGGGAAGCCCGGACCAAGGAGTTTCTCAGCCAGATTCTCTGACACATGTGCAGGTGAGGCACTTCCCCGCATTCCGGCTTTCCATGAACGCGAAATGCGGTTATGGAGGAGGCAACCATGTGCTGTCGGGCGACCTTGTCCGGCGGTATATGCCAGTCCGCAGTCAAGTAAGGAGGTGAAGAATGGTTCGACAGAAAAGCATGGGTCTGGGGCTGCTGCTCCTGGCGCTGACCCTGTGGTTGTTGCCGCAAACCGTGGGGGCCCAGGATAATGTGCGGCAGAAGCTGGCCCAGGAGAGCACCCTGGAAGAAGTCCTCAGGCGCGGCGTGCTGCGCGTGGGATTTTCCACCTTCGTGCCCTGGGCCATGCAGGACAAGACCGGGGCCTTCATCGGCTTCGAGATCGAAGTGGCCGAACGGCTGGCCAAGGACCTGGGCGTGCAGGTGGAGTTCGTGCCCACCAAGTGGAGCGGCATCATTCCGGCCCTGCTCACGGGCAAGTTCGACGTGATCATCGGCGGCATGACCATCACGCCGGAGCGCAACATCAAGGTGAACTTCACCCGCCCCTATTACCATTCGGGCATGGCCCTGGTGGCGCACAAGGAACTGGCCGCGGGGTTCGGCTCCCTGGAGGATTTCAACAAGGCCGGGGTGGTCATCGTGGCCCGGCTGGGGACCACGGCGGCTCAGGCAGCCAAGAAGCACCTGCCCCAGGCCGAGGTGCGGCTCTTTGACGAGGAAGCCCAGGCCCTGCAGGAACTGCTCAACGGTCGGGCCCACGCCTTCGTGAGCATGGCGCCCCTGCCCGCCACCCAGGCCCTGAAGCACTCCGACAAGCTCTTCATGCCCCTTGAAGGCACCTTCACCAAGGAGCCCAACGGCTTTGCGGTGCGCAAGGGCGACCCCGACACCCTGAACTTCCTGGACAACTGGATCACCGGGGTGGAGCTGGAAGGCTGGATTCAGGAGCGGTACCACTACTGGTTCGAGACTCTGGATTGGGAAGACAGGCTGGAATAGCCGCAAGGGCGTTCCGTTCCGCAGGGCCTGTAGCGGTTCCTCCGTTGCGGGCCCTGCGGTGAGCTGAGCATGCTACCGAAAAAACTGCGTTTCACCGCACTCGACGCCCTCCTGATCGGGGTGTTGCTCCTGGGGGGCACCTGGTTCGGCTGGCGCCTGCTGGCGGGCCTGGACTACGCCTGGAACTGGCCGGCCGTGGGGCGCTTTCTCCTGCGTTATGACGAGGCCACGGCAAGCTGGCGGCCCAACGCCTTGCTGCTGGGGTTGGCCACCACGATCAAGCTGGCCCTCTGGTCCACGCTGCTGGCCACGCTGCTGGGCGTGGTCATGGGGCTGTGTCGCACGGCCCGGGGGCTGTTACCCCAACTGGTGGCCGGGACCTACGTGAACCTGGTGCGCAACACGCCGCCCCTGGTCCTGATCTTCATCTTCTACTTTTTTCTTGGCGACCAGCTCATGACGTTGCTGCAGGTGGAGCGCCTGGCCGCCGGGCTCCCCCAGGGCTGGCAGGAGCTGTTGGCCTGGGTGGCCGCGCCGCCGGGTCGCATCTCTGCCTTCACCGCGGCGGTGCTGACCCTGGCTGTCTATGAAGGCGCCTACATCACGGAGATCGTGCGCGCGGGCATCCAGTCCGTGGAGCGGGGGCAGTGGGAGGCGGCCTACGCCCTGGGGCTGTCCCCGGTCCAGACCTTCACCCATGTCATCTTCCCCCTCACGGCCCAGCGCATCATGCCCCCCATGGCCGGGCAGTTCATCTCCACCATCAAGGATTCCTCGATCGTGGCGGTGATTTCCGTGCAGGAGCTCACCTTTCGGGGCTTGGAACTCATGGCCTCCACCTACCGCACCTTCGAGATCTGGATCAGCATCGGTGTGCTGTACTTCTGCCTGACCTTCACCTGCTCCCTGGCGGCCCGCCGTCTGGAACTGTACCTGAGGCGCAGCGAGGCCTGATCCCCGGGGGGAGCCAGCCGTGGGGGCGCTGCCGCAGCCCGCGGTTGCAATTGCCCTTGAATCCCGTATAAGTTACCGAACAAGCACGCTACGGGACCACTTTGTCGCCCCCGGATGGCTGCGGTCGTCCGGTGCGCTGCGGCACGCCATAAGGAGACAGCGCATGAGTGTTCGCACGTTTTCGGTTTGGGCCTGTTTGCTGGTCTGCATGCTCTTCATCGTGCCCCCGGTGGAAGCGGCGGACCCCTGGAACCGGGCAATCGATCCGCCCCTGCAGTTTGAGGTTGTTCGCGGGGTGCATCTGCGTGCCCGGCCGGCGGGGGGGGCGGCCATTCTGGTCACCCTCAAGCCTGGGGAGCGGCTGCAGGTCACGGCCGTGGAGAAAGGCTGGTACCTGGCGCAAACGGAGTCAGGCCAGAAAGGATACATTTACAAGAGCTTCGTGCGGGAGCTGTCCGGGGGCGCGCCCTTGGTGCCTCAGCCCGAAGCCCAGGCCGAGCCGCTGGTACGGCCTGAACCGACCCCCGCGGCCGAACCGATAGTCCAGCCGGAGCCTGCCCCGGCTCCGCCCCCGGCGCCTGAACCGACCCCGGCAGCACCTGGAGGTGATCCGTTGCTCCCGGCTCCGCCCCCTGCTCCGCAACCCGCGCCCGCACCGGAGCCGGTGGTTCAGCCCGAGCCGCAACCCGCGCCCGCGCCGGAGCCGGTGGTCCAGCCTGCCCCGGCCGCTCCGGCAGTTCCGGCAACGCCGTCCGCCTCCGGGGCCTCCGCCGTTGCGGCCGCCACGGAAGGCCTGGACTGCAAGCGCATCCGTTTCCAGCCCGGTGCCGTCTCCGGTGCCGTGGAGCGCCGGCTCCCCGACGGGGAGCGGCACTGCTATCAGCTGGCGGCCCAGCCCAACCAGTGGCTGGAAGTCTGGCTTGCCGCGGCCCAGGACAATGCCGTGTTCCGCATCATCTCCCCGGCCGGGGCTTCCGTGGCTGCGGACGAGACCCATTGGCTGGGGCGTACGGAGAGCATGGGGGATTTCGTCATCATCGTCACCCCTCTGGGGGGGCAGGAAGCCTCCTACAATCTCAAGGTCCAGTTGAAGTAGTACCAGCGCCCATCATGAAGCCCCTTGCCCGGTCCTGCCGCGCAGGGGGCTTTTTTATGGTTGCAGGGAGCTTGCCGCTTGGCCTGGAGGCCGTTCTGTGGCATGGCTGAAGGTGAACGCAATCCAGAGTCGCCGTTGCACGGCGACTGGCCGGGGGAGTCATGTCCAGTCATATCATCATCAATGCCGACGATTTCGGGTTGAGTCCGGGGGTGTGTGCGGGCATCATCCAGGCCGTGCAGGGGGGCGTGGTGACCTGTGCCACGGCCATGATCTGCTCCACCAATGCCGCGGAACTGGTGGCGGTCCATGGCCCCAAGCTCCAGGGGCGTCTGGGGCTGCACCTGCAGCTCACGGCCGGGCAGCCCTGTCTGCCGCCGGAGAACATCCTTTCCCTGGTCACGGAGCGGGGCGCTTTTCACAGCCGCGCCGAGGAACTGGGCACCGTGGACACCCGCGAAGTGTACCGGGAGTTTCAGGCCCAGTGGCAGCGGATGTGCGACCTGGGTCTGCCCCCCACGCATCTGGACTGCCACCACCATGTGCATCGGTTGCCCCAGGTCTTCCCGGCCTATTGTCGTCTGGCCCTGGAAACCGGGCTGCCCGCCCGGGGTTTGGGAGCCGCGCACACCATCGCGCTCCAGCAGCAGGGCATCCCCACGGCGGACCTCTTCGTGGGCGGCTGGTACAACGACAACCTGAGCACCTGGCAGCTCCTGGAGCTGCTGGAGCGGCACCTTGGCGCTCTGCCCGAGGATGGCGTCCTGGAGCTCATGACCCACCCCGGGCTGGTGGACGCCACCCTGTTGCACAAGAGCGGCTATACGCAGCAGCGGGAGCAGGAGTTGCAGACCCTCTGCGACCCTGAGCTCAAGGCCGGGTTGCAGCGCCTGGGCTTGCGGCTCATGACTCCCGCCCAGTTGGGACGCGGGCGGGGGCGCGCATGAGCGGTGCCGGCTTGCGGTGCGGGGGATGAGCATGACGGGCTCTGTCTGCCCACAGTGCGGCGGCAGGGAGCTGCGGTGTCGGGAGTATGTCCGCCCTCCACTGGGCAGCGCGGTTCCAGCCTGGTTCTGGGGGCGCGGCGCGGCCTTTGCCCTGAGCGTGATCCTGGTGTGCGCGGCCGGCATCAACCTCAGTCTCTTGTGGGGTGGGAGCCGTGCGGGACTCAGCGTCCTGGCGCAACTGCTCCTGGCCCTGGTGCTGCTGGGTCTGGTCTGGCTGGGCACTTGGCGGGCGGAGCACGTCTGGCCTCGCTCCCTGTGGTGTCGCTGCGTGGCCTGCAAGGCTCGCTGGGAGCGCCAGGTGCGTGACGCAGGTTCAGCTGCGCGACGAGCCGTTCAACCGGGAGAAGAAACATGGCACCCCTGACCCCCATGGCCCACCCGCCCGTGGACCCCGGACAGCTGCACCCTCTGGTGCGCAAGCAGTTGCGCGCGGCCATGGCTGCCCGCTCGATCCTGGGTCTGACCATCGTGGGGGGCGGGCTCTTTCTGGCCTATGCCCTGTACATGGAGTTCGGCCCGCAGCAGAGTCACTGGCCCTTGCTCGCCCTGGCCGGGGGCGTGGCCGTGTTCATCCTGGTGGATACCATTGTGCGCAGGCTGATCCTGGAGCCCATGCGGCGGGCGGCCTGGATCCTGGTCCATACCGCCGGACGCCCCATGCGGCTCTACAATACCGGCGTCTCGGATCTGCAGGGCCTGCTCATGGCCCTGTGCGAGCCGGACGAGGAGGTGCCGGTGGCCATCGTCTCGGTCATGGCCAGCAAGAAGGGGGCCCACCTGCGGAACCTGAACACCCGGGTGGAGCTCTACACCGAGCCGTACACCTCCCGGCCGCTGCTGGTCATGCTGGCGGAGGACTTTCTCCTCTGGGGGCGCCCAACCACGCGTGAATCCCGAGCCCTGGGCGCGCGCAGGCTGCGTCTGCTCATGGGCGGGCTGCTCTTCTCGCTGCCCCTGCTGTTCGGGGTCTTCTTTCACTTTCAGTCACAGCTCGTGGCCGAGCTGGAGCAGGACGCGGCCCTGGCCCTGGAGAGCGCCACCTGGCCCACGGTTTCTGGCGTCGTGGTGGCGTCCCGGGTGGAGGACCGCCGTATCTCGCGGGGCAAGAGCAGTGTACCGGGGTATCTGGCGGTGGTGGAATACACCTATGAGCTGGGCGGTGAAACGTATCGCAAGGGGAACATCGCCTTCTGTTCCGGGCCCACCGAGGACCAGGCGGCGGTGCTGCGCTTTTTGGCCGCCTATCCGGTGGGGCACCCGGTGGAGGTGGCCGTGCATCCCGAGCGCCCCGCACTGAGTGTGCTCTACCCGGGCTATGCGGATTCCTGCCGCAAGGAGCTGGCCGAGGCCGAGGAGAGTCTGGTTTGGGTGGGCCTGTTCAGCGCCGCCATGTTCCTGGTGCTGGCGGTGGTCTTCGGCTTCATGGTGCGCAAACAGCAGCAACTGCTGCGGCGCGTGGAGGCCTGGCAGCTGCCCTGAGGCCCGCGCTCAGGTCAGGGCCACCAGATCGTACTCCCTGGCCTCCATGATGTCCGCCCGGACCAGGGCACCGGGCCGCACGCCAGGGCCGCTGACGTAGGTCACGCCGTCCGCCTCCGGGGCCTGCAGCCAGACGCGCCCCACATGGAGTCCGGGCCATTCCTCGTGCGCTGTGTCCACCAGGACCTCCATGCGCTCCCCCACCAGGCTTTCCAGCAGTTCGCCGCTGATCTCGCGCTGCAGTTGCAGCAACGTGGCGCGGCGTCGCTCCTGCAGGGGCTTGGGGATGCGCCCCTTGAGCTTGGCCGCGGCGGTGCCGTCCTCGGGCTGATAGGCGAAGACGCCCACATGCTGCAGCCGCTGGCTGACCACGAAGTCGCACAGGGCCTGGAACTGCTCCTCGGTTTCGCCGGGATAGCCCACGATGAAGGTGGTGCGCAGGGCGGCCTCGGGGAAGAAGCGGCGTACACGTTCGATGATGCGTTCCGGCTCCTCGGACTTGGGGCGCCCCATGCGTTCCAGGACCTCGGGATGCACGTGCTGGAAGGGGATGTCGAAATAGGGGAGAAACGGGGGGCCGGCGGCCTTGAGAAAGCCCAGCAGCTCCTCGCTCAGCCCCGCGGGGTAGAGATAGAGCAGCCGCAGCCAGTTCAGCCCGGGCAGGGGGAGCAGTTGTTCCAGCAGCCGTTGCAGACCACGCGGGTCCGGGGGCTGCCGGTCCAGGCCGTGGGCCGTGAGGTCCTGGGCCACCAGCACCAGCTCCTTGACGCCCTGGTCCAGCAGGGTCCGGGCCTCCCGCACCAGGTGGGCATCGTCGCCCGAGCTGAGGCGCCCCCTGAGCCGGGGGATGGTGCAGTAACGGCAGGCGTGATTGCAGCCCTCGCCGATTTTGAGATAGGCGTAGCTCGGCGGCGTGCTGCGCAAGCGCGGCCTGCTCGGAAGCAAGCCGATGGTGATGCTGCATCTCGACTACCACTCGGACATGATGCGT
>CAZNSV010000094.1:0-358 GCA_964575775.1 uncultured Desulfovibrionaceae bacterium | reverse complement strand
GGAGGCGGGCCGGAGTCGGCCAAGGCGGGGGGGGTGCCGCAGCGTTCCGTCAGGGCCTGGAGCCAGGACTGTTGCTCACCGGGGCGGAGCCAGAGGTCCACCTCGGGCAGCTCCGGCACCAGCTCGGCGCCGTAGCGCGCCACCAGACAACCCGCCACCACGAAGAGGGGCTTGCGCCCGGTGCAGGCCGCGGCCCGCCGGCTGCTGAGCGAGGATGCCACGGACGTGCTGCGGGGCGCGGACGGCTCGGGGGCGGGTTCGGGCAGTTCGCCGGGGGGCGTGCCGGCCGCGACCGACCGGCCCCGGCGACTACAGGACGTGCAGGACCTCGATCAGCAGGTAGAGGACGAGCATGACG
>CAZNSV010000093.1:0-9947 GCA_964575775.1 uncultured Desulfovibrionaceae bacterium | reverse complement strand
GGTCAGGATCTGGCGCACCAGGTCCGAGGCGCGCAAGCCGGCGCTTTGCACCTGCTGCAGGTACTCCTCCAGCTTGGACCCCTGGGGGGCCTGCTTGAGCGCCAGGCGGATGAAGCCCAGGATGGCGAAGATCATGTTGTTGAAGTCGTGGGCGATACCCCCGGCCAGGGTACCCAGGGCCTGCATCTTCTGGGCCTGGCGGAAGTGCTTTTCCATCTTGGCCCGCTCGGCCTCGGCCTGTTTGCGCTCCGTGATGTCCACGGCCACGCCCAGCACCCGGCTGTTGCCCGAGAGCGGCAGCTTGGTGGTGGCGTGGATGCGGCGCTCGCCCCTGGCGTTAGTGACCACGCGCTGGGGGATGAAGATGGGCTTCTGGGAGTCGAGCACCTCCAGATCCTCGGCGCGGAAAATGGAGGTCTCGTCCTCATGGGGGTTGAACTCCTCGCCGGTGCGGCCCACTAGGTCCGGAGGGGTGGCGCCGTAAAGCTCGGCCATGGCCTTGTTGGCCAGCACGAAGCGGCCTTCGCGGTCCTTGACGAAGATGGGGCTGGGCACGGTGTCGATGATCTGAGTGAGGAAAGAGCGGTTCTGGCGCAGCTCCTCTTCGGCCCGGCGGCGTTCCGTGACGTCCAGGATGGAGACCAGGATCTTGTTCAGGGAGTCCTCGGCCCCCGGCGCCACCCGCAGGTGGATGGAGACGTGCTTGATCTCTCCGGCCAGGGTGCGGTGCTCGGTCTCGATCTCGAAGACGCGCTGCCCTTCGGCCAGGGCCACCAACTCCTCCTTGAAGGCGTCCAGGGAGCGGTCGGTGAAGACCCTGCCCAGCCCTTCCAGCAGTTCCTTCTTGCTCTGGGCGCCGAAGAGCATGAGCGTGGCCTTGTTCACGTCCATCAGCTCCACCAGTCGGGCACAGTGCTGCACGGCTTCGGGGTGTTGGTCGAAAAAGGCCCGGAAGCTCACGACGCCTTGCTGGCGCAGGGAATCGAAAAGGGCCTTGACCTGGGAGAAGTCCTCCTCCCAGAGGGAGATGGGCGAATCCTCGAACAGGCTCTTGTAGCGGCGCTCGCTCTCGGTGAGGGCGTCCTGGGCCATGTGGCGGCGCGTGATGTCGCGGCCCACGGCCTGGTACTCCGTCAGCTGGCCGTGGCTGTCGTAAATGGCCCGGTGGGTCCAATGCTGCCAGCGTATCTCCTTGTCCTCGCGAATGATCTTGTGCTCGAAGGAGGTGACGGGCCTGTCCGGGCTCAGGCTGGAGATGTGCCGGTGGATGAGCTTGAGGTCTTCTTCCGGGATGTGGGGGATGAAGTTGCGGTTGATGAGCTCGTGCCGGTCCTTGCCGTAATAGCGGGCATAGGCCTCGTTGACGTAGGACAGCCGCCCATCGGGCAGGTAGCGGCAGATCAGCTCGGTCTGGTCCTCCAGGATGGCGCGGTAGCGGGCCTCGCTCTCGCGCAGGGCCCGCAGGGCCTTTTCGCTTTCGGAGATGTCGCGGGTGAACACGGCCACGCGCACGGCGTTGGTGCGCTCGTCCAGGTAGGGGTGCAGTCGGTGGCCGTAGGTCACCCCGTGGAATTCGTCCTTGAACTGCACAGGCTTGCGGGTTTCCACCGCGTGGTTGAGCCAGCGCTTGCGCTTGGCGACCAGTTCCTGGGGCATGATGTCGAAGATGCAGCGCCCCACAAGCTGGTCGGAGCTGTGGCGCAGGCGCTGGGCACCGGCCTCGTTGATGGCCAGCACCCCGCCCACGGAATCGCAGATCATCACGATATCGGAGGAGGTGTTGAGCACGGCCTTGGCCTGCTGCCGGGCCTCGGACAGCTCGTCGCGCAGGCGTTCATGACCGGCCAGGGCCTGCTCCAGTTCCTGGACGCGCTGGCGCAAGGCCTGGTTTTCCTGTTCCAGGGCGGTGATGCTGTGTTCGCTGTCAGGCACGCTTCCCCCGTGACCGGCTCGGCCGGAGCCTGGTTCTCGTCCGCGTTGCTCGTTCCGGGGTCCGGAGCAGGGGGCCTGCCCCACTGCCGGGGCGGGCTCAGCGCCGGACGCCGCTACCTTTCCTTTTGCCCTTCCAGATGAATTTGCGCAAGAGTTTGTACAGAACCAGCAGGGTAACGACCCCGGCCAAAAACAACATCCACTGGATGGCGGGCTCCCAGTTCTCCCAGGCGCCGGTGGTGGTGATCTTTTCCGGTCTGAAGTATTGCGGGTTTTCCTGGATCATGCGTCGCCCCCCTCTGTTGACACGTGTGGCGGCCGCACGGCGCGGACAGGCTGCCAAGGACCGAAAACGTCAACCATTCTGCAGCTCATGTATAAGGCTGAAAACCGATTCCGGCAACTGGGCCCCCCTGGGCCGGAAGAATCGGGCAAGACTTGTCACAAGGGGGCAAGAGGCGCATAATGCAATGGCAACCCTCATACCTGCCCCCGGGAGGAACCCTGTGTCGAGAACATCCACATGTGTCCTGCTGTGCAGTCTGGTCGTGCTGTCGCTCCTGTCCGTGGTACCGCTCTGGGCCGCGCGCCCTGCCATTCCCCAGGGTGTGGTGGTGCCCCAGAAGCCCAAGGTCTACATCGTGCGCCAGGATTTCGAGCCCCTGCACAGCTGCGGCTCCCCGGAGTGCCCCGTGGTGGGGCAGGTGGAGCGCGGCGAGCGGTTGGCCATTCTGGAAACGGTGGGCCACTGGTACCGCGTGCGGGGGCTGACCAGCGGCAAGGAAGGCTGGCTGGACAGCAAGCGCCCCCAGATGTTGCCTCAGCAGGCCCGGGTCATTGCCCGGACCCTGAACCTGCGCAGCTGCGCCAGCACGGGCTGCGCGGTGCTGGCTCGCTTGCCCAAGGGGCAGGTGCTGCTGGTCCTGGAGCGCGGCAACGGCTGGACCCGGGTGCGCCTCGACGCCGCGGGCCTGGAGGGCTGGGTGGCCGAGCGCTACATCCGCTATTTCTGAGCCCGCCCTTGGCGGGGAGGAGACCGTCATGATCCACCTGGACCGCTCCCATCTGGAAGACTACATCCGCGCGGCCTACGGGCCCGAGGCCCGGCTGCTGGACTTCGGCGACCTGGCCGGGCTGGACAAGCAGGGCATCAAGAAGTTCGGCTACGGCAAGCCCCTGTTGCTGCGCTACAGCGTCGGGGGGCAGGTCCTGGAGGGCGTGCTCTCGGTGATGAAGGGCGACAAGTACGGTCATCAGTTCTACTGGGACCGGGCCGCCATCCTTATGTTCCAGTACGAGACCAGCGCCCGCTTGCCGGGGCATGTGCGCCCCCTGGGCCTGGGCTACGTGGACGAGGCGGGGCGGCTGTGCCCCTTGCGGGGGCCCAGGGAGTTCTTCATCCTCAACGAAAAGCTCGAGGGCTACGACTACTACCACGACATCGAGCGCATCCGGCAAGAGGGGCTGCGCCCCGGGGACGAGGAGACCACACGGGGGCTGGCCCAGTGGCTGGCCCTGATCCACGCCGAGAAGCGCGAGGCCCCGGACCTCTACAACCGGGGCATCCGCAACCTCCTGGGCGCCAGCGAGTGCATCATGGGGCTGGTGGACGAGGCCTTCCCCCACCCCTACCCCCTGTTCCCGGACCAGCGCTTCCGGGCCCTGGAACAGCGCCTGGTGGACTGGCGCTGGCGGTTGCGCGGCTACTCCCACCGCCTCTGTGCCGTGCACGGGGATTTCCACCCCTGGAACATTCTCATGCGCGGGGCGGCGGACTTCTCGGTGCTGGACCGCTCCCGGGGAGAGTGGGGCGAGCCCGCCGGGGACGTGGCCTGCCTGGCCCTCAACTACCTGCTCTTCGGCATCCTGGACCAGCAGACCGAGCCCGTCCGCTTCCAGGGGCCGTTTCGCAAGCTCTTCGACCTCTTCTTCGCCACCTATCTCGAGGCCACGGGGGATACCGAGCTCTTTGAAGTGGTGGCCCCCTTTTTCGTGTTCCGCTGCCTGGTGGTGGCCTCGCCCGAGTGGTACCCCGGCCACCCCGCACCCGTGCGCAGGGCCTTGCTGCACTTCATGGAGCAGGTCCTGGAGCACGAGCGTTTCGACTATCACCGCGTGGAGACGCTGTTGGGGGGCGAGACGCCCGGAGCCGGGGCATGACCCCCTGCCGGGCGCAGGCCCTGTGGTTCGTTGGGCTGCCGGGCTCGGGCAAGAGCAGCGTGGCCCGGCTGACGCTGCAACTGCTCTTGGCCCTGGGCGCCCCGGCCCTGCACCTGGAGATGGACGCCCGGCGCAAGGTCTACTTTCCCGAGCCGAACTACAGCCCCGAGGAGCGGGAGCAGGCCTACCGGCTGTTCATCGCCGAGGCCGCGGAGCTGGTGGCGAGCGGAGCCTGCGTGCTCATGGACGGCACCGCCAACCGGCTGGCCCTGCGCCGCGAGGCCCGGGCCCTGATCCCGCGCTTCACCGAGGTCCACGTCGTGTGCAGCCTGGAGACCGCCATGCGGCGCGAGGCCGAGCGCCCCGAGGGCCTGGTGCGGGCCGGGCTCTATGCCCAGGCCCTGGAGCGCAAGCGCACGGGCGTTCCCGTGCCCGGACTGGGGGAAGTGGTGGGGGTGGACGTACCCTTCGAGGTGGACCCCCAGGCCGAGCTGGTGCTGGACAGCGAGGTGCTCAGTCCCGAAGACTGCGCCGTGGCGGTGGTGGACCACCTCCTGCGGGAGGTGGCCGCGAGTGGGGCGCCCTGAGGCTCTGGCCCCTTCAGCACTCAGCGTGTCGCAGCATGTAGTGGAAAAAGGTCTGCACGTAGCGCCCCGACGTCACTTCCGACAGCGGGAACATGGGCAGGGTGGCGGATGGAAAGGTGGAGACGAAGGCCACGTAGAGCTGGCGCGAGCTGCTCTCCAGGGCCGGGCCCAACTCCTCCAGCCACAGGGCCTCGGCCACGCTTTGCTCCAGGTCGTGGGTCCTGCACTGCAAGGGGCGGAACGCGAAGAGCCGGCAGGCCCCGTCCGCCAGCAAGGGGCAGGTGTAGGCCCCCGGGGCCAGGCACAACTCCTCCGGGGCACCCGCCAGCTCCTCCCGAATCTGGCGTTCCGCCTTGGCGGCCGCCACGGAGCGTTCGATGAGCTCGGTGCGCTCCTGGCTGGAGAGGCAGATGTTCACCCGCTGGCTCAGGTACACGGCCTCCAGCAGATGCAGCCCCAGGGGCGTATTGCAGCAGCCCGCATGCTCCCGTCCGCAGCAGGCGGTGCTTCCCTGGGCCGCCAGCAGGCCGTCCACCTGTTCCGCCAGCTTGCGGTAGTCCTCCAGGAAGGGGCGCAGGTCCACCAGGTGCTTGAATTCCAGGCAAGGCGCGCGCACCGTGAGCCGCTTGCTGTTGCGGCCGTACTTGCGGATGGTCCACCACTGGTCGAAATTGCTGGGCTTGGACTTGAGCCCCTTGAGCTTCTTGCCCGCGAGCTTGTGCCCCAGGCCGCGGCGCAGGAGATAGGCGTTGAGCACGGTGCCGGTGCGGCCGATGCCGTGGCGGCAGTGGATGAGCACCTTCTTGCCCAGATAGATGGCCTCGTCCAGCCAGGCCAGGGCCTTGTCCAACTCCTCCAGCTGGGGCGCCTCCTCGTCGGGCACGGGCATGTAGTAGACCTCGAAGCCCTGCTCGGCCTCCACGGAGTGCAGGTCGCAGAACTCGGCGCAGAGGTTCAGGATGGCGTTGACGCCCTGCTCGCGCAGGCTGGCCAGCTGCTCGTAGGACATGGGCGCATGCCCAACGGCCAGATGATCCGTGACCCAGGTCAGGACGTAGGCGGGCTTGGGTGCGGCAGGGCTCACAGCTCGGGCTCCCGGCGCTCGATGAACTCCTTGACCAGCTCCTGCACCTGGCGTTCGTTGCGCAGCCCCATGTCCAGCAGCCGGGTCCGGGCCAGGAGGTAGCCCAGGGAGGCCAGGCGCTTCTGGGTCACGCCCTCGCTCTCCCGGCTGAGCTGGGCGTCGAGCATGTCGCCACGGATGCTGGTGGTGAAGCCGAAGTGCTCGAGCACACGCTTGATGATTTCCAGGCGCAGCAGACGCTGTTCGAACTCGGCCCCGCCTCCTTTGAACCGGAACTTGATGTAGTTGTTCTTGGCCTCGGGTCCGCAGAGGGCGTCCAGCACGGAGAAGTGGTAGCCGAAGCGCAGCATCATGTGCAGGTAGTCCTTGGAGAGCACGGCGTAGCTGGCCAGGAGCATGGTGTCCTTGCTGAAGATCCCGGCTGCGATGCGGTCCATGGCCTCCCAGTCCACGTGCAGCAGGCGGCTGTCCCAGGGCACGTCCTCGGCGGCCAGACCGAACCAGAAGGCCCACATGGGCTGGCTGCGGATGTCGTCGGGCGTGACCTCGTCCTTGTTTTCGGAGGCAGGGAAGAGCCCCCCGCCCAGGTCGAGGAGGTACATGGTCAGGGGCAGGTGGGACTTGAGCTGCCTGGCCTGGGAGAGACCGCGCCCCCCCTTGCCCACCAGGGAGAACATCTCGCTCACGCTTTTTTCGTGGGTGAAGCGCACCACGTCGTGCAGGGAGCGGCAATTTTCCGGGGCAAAGGTGGCGGCGGTGGGGTCCGTGAGGGTCAGGCGCGTGATCTGGGGCAGGACGGCCTGCAGCCGCTCGGCCACGGGCCCCGTGCGCTGGGGCTTGTCCTGTTCGACCTGGGCCAGGAGCTCCTCCTGACGGTCGGGGTAGACCACGCCGGCGTCGGCGTGCACCGTGACCGTTTCGCCGGGGACCAGAATCTCCAAGGGGTCTTGGGCCGCCACCAGCACGGGCAGGCCGTACTCCCGGGCCACGGACGCGAAGTGGCTGGCCCGGCTGCCACTGCGTGCCACCACGGCCACGGCGTACCCGGCCAGGCGGGCCAGGGCGGGGGTCAGGGTCTGGGTGACCACCACGCTGCCCTTGGGCACGGAGCCCACGTCCATCACCGAGTGCACGTGGAACACCTTGCCCGCGGCGGCACCGGAGCTGGCACAGACCCCGCCCTCCAGCAGGGGCTTCACTCCCTTCTCGGGCAGGGCCTCGCCGGCTTCCTCCTCTTCCTGCAGCCGCAAATGCAGGGGGCGGGCCTGGAGAAAGAAGAGGTTGCCCCGGATGTCCAGGGCCCATTCGATGTCCAGGGGCAG
Source organism: uncultured Desulfovibrionaceae bacterium (assembly GCA_964575775.1). Classification (GTDB taxonomy): domain Bacteria; phylum Desulfobacterota; class Desulfovibrionia; order Desulfovibrionales; family Desulfovibrionaceae; genus CAZFCK01. The sequence goes on along the minus strand of CAZNSV010000093.1, from coordinate 2,862 downwards.
GCCGAAACGCCGCTCCAGGCGCAGGGACAGGGAGACCAGCTTGCGGGCCGTGTCCTGGGGCAACAGGGGGTCCGCCAATTGCTGCAGGGGGACCGGCGGCTCCACTTGGCTGAAATACTGCACCTCGGGGCTGAGGCTGCCGTCCACCAGCAGGTGCCCCAGGCCGGGAACCGCGTAGACGGCGGCGGCGCATTGCCCCTTGGGGCTGCAGTCCACGGTGTAGACCACCCCGGCCGCCTTGGCCCGGACCATGGGCAGGAAGAGCACGGCCATGGGGGTTTCCTGGTCCGCCAGGCCGTTGCCGATGCGGTAGGTCAGGGCCTTGGCCGCGTACTTGCCCGCCAGCACGCGCTTGTAGGCCTGCAGGACTTCGTAGGGCGCCACGTTGAGTTCGCTGCGGTATTGCCCGGCAAAGGAAATGGCGCTGTCCTCGGCCACGGCGCTGCTGCGCACGGCCAGGCGGGGCACGTCGCGCCCCTGCACGCCGATGAGTCCGCCCACGGCCTCTTCGATCTCGTGGGCCAGATTGTCGGGAATCTGGGCCTCCAGGATGAGCTGCTCCAGCTCCGTGGAGATCTCGGCCAGGGTGTCGGGTTCCTGCAGCTTGATGCGCCGCAGCTTGCGGTCCAGTTTGGGGCGCAGCTCGTTGCTTTCGATGAGGTAGTGGAAGGCCTTGACCGTGACCACGAAGCCCGGAGGCACGTCGAAGCCGGGCAGGGCCGCCACCCGGGACAGGTTGGCCGCCTTGCCGCCCACGAGTTCCGGGTGGGCCGCGGCCTGTTGCAGGGGGAGGATGTAGGGCGGACTGGGATCCGGACCGGGCAGGTCCAACCCCAGGCGCACGTAGAAATCCAGCTTGCGGTAGTACTCCTTGAGGTCCAGGTAGCGGGCCGGGTTCATCAGCTCGAGCTCCGCCACCATGGAGCGCACGCCGTGGCTCAGGCGGTTGTAGAGCCAGACGATGCGGGTCCAGTCCACGCGCTCCCGGCCGTAGTGGATCTCCTCCAGGTCCGCGATGATCTCCAGACAGAGGTTGTCGTAGCGCAACAGGCTCTTGAAGGCATTGTACTTGTCCCGCAACAGGGCGCTGGGGGCGAAAATCTGGTAAGTCCAATGCTTGAAGAGCTGCTTGATGTCCATGGTCACTCCCTGTGCCTGCTTCAGCCGTGCAGAACCTCTTCCACCTTGCGCTCCAGCTCGTCCTTGTCGATGGGCTTGACGCAGTATTCGGAGGCGCCCAGCTTCACCGACTCCCGGGCCGTCTCCAGGGTGGGATAGCCCGTGAGCATGATCACGCGGATGGCCTGGCTGATCTTCTTCAGCTCCTCCAGCACCTCCACCCCGGTCAGCTTCTTGAGCTTCATGTCCAGGATGGCCAGATCCACGGCGTTGCTCCGGGCGTAGTCCAGGGCCTCCTCCTCTTCCGTGAAGGTGACCACCGTGTGCCCCTTGCGTTCCAGAATCCGCTTGATGAGGATCACCGCGTCCATGACGTCGTCGAGTACGAGTATCGTTGCCATTGTTGCTCCCTTATCCCTCGTTGGGGGTCTCGTCGGCCTGGTGGTCGTCGCTCTGGTAGTCCAGGGGCAGGGTGACCGTGAACACGGTGCCCTGACCGGGCGTCACGTCCTCGGGCAGCACGGCCCCGGGCACGTCCAGGGGCGATAGGCCCTGGGGGGGCGGGCTCTCCACGCGGATCTCGCCGCCGTGGTCCTCGATGATGCCGAAGGACACGGACAGGCCCAGGCCCGTGCCTTCGCCCACCGCCTTGGTGCTGTAAAACGGGTCGAAGATTCTCGGCAAGTCTTCCTGGGCGATGCCGCTGCCCGTGTCCGCCAGCCAGACCGTGACGATCTGGTTGGGGCTGTCCAGCCTGGCCTTGACGAACACCAAGCCGCCGTCGGGCATGGCGTCCCGGGCGTTGTTCATGAGGTTGATCCAGACCTGCTTGAGTTTCTCCGGGTCCGCGCTGATCACGGGCATGCGCTCGTCCAGGTCCAGGAGGATGGTCACGCGGTCCAGGGTAAAGGTGTGCCGCACCAGGGAGGCTGCCTCCATGATGGTGTTGTTGAAGCAGATGTCCCGCTTGGAGCTGTAGGTCTGGCGGGAGAAGCCCAGGAGGTCGGCCACGATCTTGCGGCAGACCTTGGCCTGCTTCTCGATGGTCTGCAGATCCTGGTGGATCTGGCTCTGGGGCTCCACGTCCTCCTGCAGCAGCTGGGCATAGCCCAGGATGACTCCCAGGGGCGTGTTGATCTCGTGGGCCACGCCCCCGGCCAGCTTGCCCAGGGACTCCATCTTCTGGGCCTGAATCAGCTGCTCCTGAAAGAGCTTGAGGCGGGTGATGTCACGCCCGGTGCGCAGGAGTCCGATGATCCTGCCTTCGCGGTCGAAGACCGGCACCTTGACCACGTGCAGCCAGTATTCGCGGCCGTTGTGCTTGAAGTGCAGTTCCCGGTGCATGGGCTGCCCCGAAGCCAGGATGCGCCGGTTCTCCTCGTCGATCTCCGCGGCCATGTCCCGGGGGATGGCGAGCTCCCGGTCCGGTTGCCCGATGATTTCGGAGGGGGGCAGGCCCAGGAAGTCCGCGTAGGCCTTGTTCACGGCCAGGTATTCCAGGTTCTCGTTGAACAGGCAGACGAAGTCCGGGGTCACGTCCAGGATGGTGCTCATGAGCTGCTGCTGGCGGGTCAGGACCTGTTCGGCCTCCTTGAGCTCCGCCAGGTGGGTCTTGAGGGACAGGGCCATGACGTCGAAGGTCTCGGCCAGGTCCTGGATCTCGTCTCCCCTGTTGATCTTGTAGACCTTGCAGCGGCGGCAGGAGTCGGTCTGGTCGCCGAGGTCTCCGGAGTTGCATTCCGG
>CAZNSV010000092.1:0-9982 GCA_964575775.1 uncultured Desulfovibrionaceae bacterium | reverse complement strand
CTCGCCCTGGCAGCGTTCGCGGCGGCGGTGGCTCCTGCCCAGCAACCCGCCGAGCAGCCTGCCGAACAGCCCGCGGCGGCTCCTGCGCAGTAAGCCCCTGCCCTGACATCACACCCCGCCCCTCAGGGTGAAGCAGACCCGGAGCGTCACCTCGCTCCGGGTCTTTTTTTGGCACAACTCTTGCTTTTCAATGTCAAGCCCCTCAGGTCGTCACAATTCCGACAGCACCTGCAACCAACGGAGGTGGAAGATGCAAGCCCGGATGCCGTCGCCCCAGCAGAGCCAGGATATTTGCCAGATGGACATTTTTTCCGACGAACAGTTGCGCTTCAACGTCCGCGTCAGTTGCGGCGGCAAGCGCTTCGTGGCTGGTGGTTTTCTCAACCCCGACGAGGCCCAGCGCCGCGGCGTGGCCGCCCTGCTGGCCATGAACGGCTTTCTGGAGCGCCGCAACGCCTGATGCGCTCCTTGAACCGTCGGCAACCCAAATGACCGCCGGACCCGCTCACCCGGGCCGAGGCGGCTTTTGGCGCGCCCCCCAGCGGGTTGTTGTGCGCCCGCTGCTCCCGCATCAGCCGCATTGACGCCCGGCGGAAGCGGATGCCATAGTGCCCGCATGCCCCTTGCCGGAGATCACCGTGCCTCCTGACAGCTCCCCCTGGTCGCCTGCGCGGCTCCTTGCGCTCTGCCTCATGGCTTTCGGCCTCACGGCCCTGCAGTTCGCCTGGCAGGGGCTGATGGGCTTCAGCCTCTGGGACGAGGGGTTTCTCTGGTACGGCGTGCAGCGCACGTTGCTGGGCGAGGTGCCGGTCCGGGACTTCATGTCCTACGACCCCGGCCGCTACTACCTCAGCGCCCTGTTCCTGCACCTCATCGGGGGCAACGGCATCGTGCCCCTGCGGGTCTTCCTGGCCCTGTTGCAAGCGCTGGGTATCGGCACGGCCTTGCTGCTGCTGCATCGGCGACCGGGCTGGAACGCGGCCTTCAGCCTCTGCCTCGCGGTGCTCCTGGCTTTCTGGATGTTCCCGCCGCACAAGATCTACGATATTCTCTGCACCATCGCCCTCGTTGCCGCACTTGCCGGATTCCTGACAGCATCCGGCCCTCGGCGCGGCTTCCTCCTGGGGCTCACCGTGGGGCTCTTGGCCGTGGTGGGCTGCAACCACGGGGTCTACGGCCTGGCCGCGAGCCTGCCCGCCCTGCTGGGCGCGGCCCTGCAGCAGCGCCGGGAGTTGCCGGTGTTCCGCACCGGCGCGCTCTGGGCCGCTGGTATCGTGGTCGGCTATCTCCCCGCCCTCGGCCTGGCCGCCCTGGTCCCGGGCTACGCCGCAGCCTACGTCCAGGCCCTGCTTTACCTCTTTTCCGGGGGCGGTACCAACTTCGCCTTGCCCGTGCCCTGGCCCTGGCTGGCCTGGAGCACTGTCCAGCCGTGGGGCGAAGCGCTGCGCGCCCTGTGTGTGGGGCTCTTCTTCCTGGCCCTGCCCGCCTTTGCCGCTGGCGGACTGCTGTGGGGGCTCGTGCAATGCATCCGCCAGCGCCCCCTGCCGCCTCTGCTCACCGCCACGGCCCTGGGGTCCCTGGTCTACAGCCACCATGCCTTTTCCCGGGCCGACGTCAATCATTTGGCCCAGGCGGCCGTGCCCCTGCTCCTGGGGGTCATGGCCCTGCTGGCGGCCTGGCGTGCCCCCCTGCGCTATGCGGCCCTGGGACTGTTCTGTGCCGCCGCCCTGGTGGTCATGCTGCCCCAGCATCCCGGCTGGCAGAGTCGCCACGGTGACTGGCAACCCGCCCAGGTGGGGCGCGACACGCTGGTGGTACAGCCCGCCGTGGCCCGGGACCTGGCCCTGCTGCAGGGGCTGGCGGAGCGCTTTGCCCCCGATGGCTGCAGCGTCATTGCCGTGCCCTACTGGCCCGGTGCCTACGCCGTGCTGGAGCGTCGGGCGCCGCTCTGGGAGAACTATGCCCTGCGGGCCCCCGGCGAGGCCTTCGAGCGCGAGGAAATCCGGCGTCTTGAAGCCGCCGCGCCCTGCGTGGCCGTGATCAACGACCTGGCCCTGGACGGCAAGGCCGGGATGCAATTCGCCGTCACCCACCCGCTGTTGGATGCCTGGATCCGGGAGCGTTTCGTCCCCCTCCCTGTGGGGGCGGGTTTCGACGTCGATCCCCTGTACCGCGTCTACGTCGCGCCCCACGCCTTGCCGTAAAACGAGACGCCGGAACACCCCTGAACCATGGGGTGCCCCGGCGCCTGAGGCAATTGGGCTTCGTGACGCGCGCTACAGCTTCTTGATCTCCGTGTACCAGCCGCTGGAGCGCTGCAGCAGGGTGTTGATGCGCTTGACCATGGCGTGCGGGTCCGTGAGGTAGCCTTCAAGCAAGAGCGAGGACTCGTAGAGCTGCTCCACCGTGCTCTGCAGGAGCTCGTCCCTGGGGTCCGCGGCCTGGATGCGCATGAGGTTGCGGATCAGGGAATGCTTGGGGTTCACCTCCAGCACCTTCTGCGGCACGCTGGTGTCCTTGCTCACGATCTGCATGATCTTCTGCATGGAGGAGCTGAGCCCCCCTTCGGGACTGACCAGGCAGCAGGGGCTGTCCGAGAGGCGCTGCGAGACCCGCACCTCCTTGACGCGGTCGCCCAGGATGGTCTGCATGGTCTTGAGCAGGGCCGCCAGGGACTCCTTGCCCTGCTCGTCCAACTCCTCCTTGACCTCCTCCTTGGCCGCGCACACGGTGGGCAGGGCCTCGATCTTGGCCATGTCCGCCAGCTCGGCGCTGACCAGTGCGAACTCCTTGTAGCTGCCCAGGGTGTCCATGACCAGCTCTTCCAGGGGGTCGAAGAGGTAGAGCACCTCCAGCCCCTTGGCCTTGAAGATCTCCAGGTGCGGGTTCAGGTTGATGGCCTCGCGGCTGCTCCCGGCGATGTAGTAGATTTCCTTCTGCTCGGCCTTGGCCCGGAAGATGTAATCGTCCAGCCCGGCCAGCCCCTTGGCGTCCTCGTGCCAGGAGGCGTTGAAGCGCAGGAGGGGGGCGATCTTGTCCCGGTTGGCGTAGTCCGTGTACCCCATACGGAAGAGGCGGCCGTGGGCCAGCCAGAACTTCTCGTAGGCCGCGTTGTTGTCCTTGGCCAGCTTCTCCAGATGCGCCAGCACCTGCTTGGTCAGGGTCTGGTTGATCTTGCGGATGAGCAGGTTCTCCTGCAGGGTCTCGCGGGAAATGTTCAGGGGCAGGTCCTCGGTGTCCACCACGCCCTTGAGGAACCCCAGATACTCGGGCAGCAGGTCCTTGTTCTGCCGCTGGATGAGCACGCGCCGCACGTAGAGGTCCAGGCCGTACTCTTCCCGGGAAATGCCGAACATGTCCCGGCTGTGCTCGGGAATGAAGGTCAGGGCCGTGAACTGCACCGGCGCGTCCACTGCGGTGTGGATGGTCTCCAGGGGGGCGTCGCTGTCATAGGTCAGGAACTTGTAGAACTCCGCATACTGCTCCTGGGTGATCTGGAATTTGGGCTCGCGCCAGAGCGCGGAAATGGTGTTGGCCTTTTCGCCTTCCAGGATGATGGGGAAACCGATGAAGTTGGAGTGCTTCTTGATGATCTGCTGCAGCCGGGTCTTGTCCAGGTATTCGGCGGCATCGTCCCGGATCAGGACCTCGATGCGCGTACCGCGGGGGCGCTCCTCGTCCAGGTTTTGCACGCTGTAGGCGCCGCTGCCCTCGGACTCCCAGAGTACGGGCTGGGCCTCCGCCCGGTAGGAACGGCTGAAGACCCGCACCCGCTCCGCCACCATGAACACGGAATAGAAGCCCACGCCGAAGCGGCCGATGATGCCCCCGGCTTCGGGCAGCTTGCCGTCCGCGCCCTTCTGCTGCTCCAGGGTGCGCAGAAACTCCTCGGAGCCGGACTTGGCGATGGTGCCCAGGTTGTCCACCACCTCGTCCCGGGTCATGCCCAGGCCGGTGTCCTCGACCACCAGGAGCTTGTTGTCCTTGTCCACGCTGATGCGGATCTCCAAGGGCAGGTCCGGATCCTGGACCGGGGTGGAGCGGCTGGTCTCGAAGCGCAGCTTGTCCAGGGCGTCCGAGGCGTTGGACACCAGCTCGCGCAGGAAGATTTCCTTGTTGGTGTAGATGGAGTGGGTGATGATGTGCAGAAGTTTTTGCACTTCCGCCTTGAAGGTATGTTGCTCCTGGGCCTGGGTCATCGGTGCCTCCTTGCTGCAACCAGAATGTCCTGAGGGCTGCCGTCCGCTCCTGGCGCACCCGCTCTGGGCGGGATTGAGGCCGGACGGGTCCTGTTCATATGGGAAGTCGTGGGTCATTGCCCTGATAAGACCGATAGTTGCGCTGTCAAGAGGGGCCCGGGCATCCGATGGGGGCTTTGCCCCCCGCGCCCCTTTCCCCGGACGGCCTTTTCCCCTATGTAACGCCCATGCGGCGACACAACGAACCCTCCGAACAGCACGAGCTGTTCCAGCCCCAGGAAGAATTGGAACTGAGCGGCGAGCTCGAACGCATCACCTTCACGGCCGAGGACACCGGCTTCACCGTGGCCAAGCTGCGCGTGCGCGAGGACGGCAAGGACAGCCTGGTCACGGTGGTGGCGCACATGGTGGACCCCCAGCCCGGCCAGCTGCTGCACCTGAAGGGCTCCTGGCAGGTGAACCCCAGGTACGGCAACCAGTTCCGGGCCACCAGCTGCAAGACCACCCTGCCCGCCTCCCTGGGGGGGCTGCGCGCCTACCTGCAGTCGGGGCTGGTCAAGGGCATCGGCGCCCAGTTCGCGGACCGCATCATCGAGCACTTCGGCCTGGAGACCATGGCGGTGCTGGACCAGGAGCCGGAGCGGCTGCTGGAAGTGGAGGGCATCGGCCCCAAGCGGCTGCAGCAGTTCAAGGAGGTCTGGCGCGAGCAGCAGGACGTGCGTGAGCTCATGGTCTTCCTGCAGGAGCACGAGGTCAGCGGCGCCTATGCGGTGCGCATCCACAAGTTCTACGGCCCCGCGGCCCTGGGCGTGCTCAAGGAGAACCCCTACCGCATGGCCATGGACATCCCCCGGGTGGGCTTTCTCACCGCGGACGCCATCGCCCGCAAGCTGGGCATTGCCCAGGACAGCCCGGTGCGGGTTCAGGCCGCGGCCCACTACGTGCTGCGCCAGAGCACCGACCAGGGGCACGTGTTCCTCCCCCTCAAGGAGCTGGTGCGGCGCTGCTGCGAAATGCTGGAGGTGGAGGCCGAGCTGGTGGAAGCGGCTGTGGAGCGGCTCAAGGAGGAGCGCCGGGTGGTGGAGGAGACCCTGCCCGGGGAGCATGGCCGGGCCGTGTACCTCACGGGCTATCACGTGGCCGAGGAGGGGGTGGCGGCCAAGCTGCTGGAGCTGATGACCGCGCCCAAGACCGTGCGCCCCATCGAGGCGGAAAAGGCCATCGCCTGGGTCCAGGGCAGTTTGGGCATCACCCTGGCGCAGAAGCAGGCCGAGGCCGTACGCGCCGCGGCCCAGAGCAAGGTCCTGGTGCTCACCGGCGGGCCGGGCACGGGCAAGACCACCATCATCATCGCCATCCTGCGCATCTTTCAGGCCATCAAGGCCAAGGCCCTGCTGGCGGCGCCCACGGGCCGCGCGGCCAAGCGCATGGCCGAGGCCACCCGCTACGAGGCCATGACCGTGCACCGACTGCTGGAGTACAGCCCCCAGGCCGGCGCCTTCAAGCGCAACGAGGAAACGCCCCTGGATTGCTCGCTGCTCATCGTGGACGAGGCCTCCATGCTCGACCTGATGCTCAGCTACCACCTGCTCAAGGCCGTGCCCAAGGGCACCACCCTGGTGCTGGTGGGCGACGTGAACCAGTTGCCCTCCGTGGGGCCGGGCAACGTGCTCAAGGACATCATCGCCTCGGAGCGCTGCCAGGTGGTGGAGCTGGACGAGATCTTCCGCCAGGCCCGGGAAAGCGCCATCGTCATGAACGCCCACGCCATCAACAAGGGGTGCTTGCCGCAGCTCACCGGCAGCATCGACGAGCCCTCGGACTTCTACTTCGTCCGCCGGGAGGACCCCGAAGCCGCGGCCCAGCTCATCGTGGAACTGGTGCAGGAGCGCATCCCCCGGCGGTTCGGCTTCGACCCCCTGCAGGACATCCAGGTGCTCACGCCCATGCACAAGGGCGCGGCCGGGGCCCAGAACCTCAACCACCTGCTCCAGGCGGCCCTCAACCCCCGGCCCGAGCGCCTGCAGCGCGCCGGACGGACCTTCCGCCTGGGCGACAAGGTGATGCAGGTCCGCAACAATTACGACAAGGACATCTACAACGGTGACATCGGGCGGATCGTGGCGCTCAACGCGGAAGAGGGGCGCCTGGAGGTGCTCTTCGACGATCGGGTGGTGCCCGTGGAAGGTGCGGAACTGGAAGAGCTGATCCTGGCCTATGCCACCTCCATCCACAAGTCCCAGGGCTCCGAGTATCCTGCGGTGGTGGTGCCTGTTCTGACGCAGCATTACATCCTGCTGCAGCGCAACCTCTTGTATACCGCGGTGACTCGGGGTAAGAAGCTAGTGGTGCTGGTCGGCTCGCAACGGGCCGTGGCCATCGCCGTGAACAACAACCTGACGCACAAGCGCTTCACGTATCTGGAGCACCGCCTTGCACCCTGGGAATCCTGAGCACTCCACCCCCTCTCCGCTGGGCGAGCCTGAGGACTACAAGATCCTTCAGCTCCAGAAGCGGCTGTGCGAGCTCGAAAAGCGCAACGCGGAGCTGGAAAGGGCCTTGGAGCGCCCGGCCAGCACCGGGACCACCAAGGAAGCCTTTCTCTCCAACATGAGCCACGAACTGCGCACGCCCCTCAACGGCCTGCTGGGCATGGCGGAGATCCTGCGCGAGACCGAGCTCACCCGGGAGCAGCGCGAGTACCTGGCCGCCATCAAGCAGTGCGGGCACGACCTCTTGCGCATCGTCAACAATCTGCTGGACATCTCCAGTGCCGAGCGTGGCCTGCTCAAGCTGCGGCCCAAGGTCTTCCCCCTGCGCCCCACGGTGGAGGCCATCATGCGCCCCTTGCAGGAGCAGGCCAGGAACAAGGGCGTGACCCTGGACCTGCAGTTGGACCCCCTGCTGCCGGACCACTTGTGGGGCGATGCCGAGCGGCTGCAGCAAGTGCTGCTGAACCTCACGGCCAACGCGGTCAAGTTCACCCCCTCGGGCCGGGTGGAGGTCATCGTCCAACCCTGGGAAACCTTGCGGCGCAAGGAGCAGGAGGCCGTTGCCGGTGCGGACGCGGTGTTCGTCTGCATGCTGCACGTCACGGTCAGGGACAGCGGCATCGGCATCCCCCAGGAGAAGCACGCGGACATCTTCGAGGCCTTTCATCTCTCCGAGGCCCTGCTCACCAAGAAGTACGCCGGTGCGGGCCTGGGGTTGCCCATCGCCAAGCACCTGGTCTCGCTCATGGGCGGGGAGCTCTGGTTTGAGAGCACGTCCGGCCAGGGCAGCTGCTTCCAGTTCACGGCCCTCTTCGACGTGCCCTTTCCCGAGCGCTGGAATGCCAAAACCGCCCAGAACGGGCAGGTGCAGCAGCCCGCCTGCGTCAACCTCGACGTCCTCCTGGTGGAGGACGAGGAGGTCTCGCGCTTCCTGGCCCGCACCATGCTCACCCGCCTGGGGCACAACGTCACCTGCGCGGAGAACGGGCTGCAGGCCCTGGAGATTCTCCGCCGCAAGGCCTTCGATCTGGTGCTCATGGACATCCAGATGCCCACCATGGATGGCGTCACCGCCACCCGGAACATCCGCGACCCCGGCAGCGTCGTGCTCTGCCACGACGTGCCCATCGTGGCCCTGACCGTCTTTGCCATGCAGGGAGACCGGGAGCGCTTCCTCGAAGCGGGCATGGACGAGTACCTGACCAAGCCCGTGGACAAGGAACGCCTGCAGCGCGCCATCACCAACGCCCTGCAGCGCGCCCTGGTTCGCTCCGGCAACAATGGGGAGGAACGTTCATGAACCTGCGCCCCCTGCTCCTGTTGCTCTTCTGCGGCGTCATGCTGGCGGTTGCGGGCTGTGCGCCCAAACAGCTCTGCCCCCCGCTGTCTTTCGAACGCCAGGATGCCTGGAGCTCCCTGCAGGACCTGCAGACCATCCCCCAGGACCCGCTGTTCCACGCCCGTCAGTTGGAGGGGAGTTGGACCCCGCCCGCGCCCGAGACCCTGCAGGCGGAGCACAAGAAGTACCTCGAACGCCTGCTCGCGCCCTGGCGCCAGACCAAGAGCGGCTACCCCCCCGACCAGGCCTTCTGGAGCATCGCCTCCTACGGGGGCAAGCAGGGGTACGGCGAGAATCTGCGCCCCCGCGCTGCCGAGTGGTTCCAGGCCCAGGTACGGGCCATGCATACCGAGGCCTTCCCGTCCCTGGCGCGCAGGGCCGTGGCCGTGCGCAACACAGCACTGCGCGGCATGCCCACCCAGCGCCCCTTCTTCCTGGACCCCAGGGAGGCGGGCGAGGGCTTTCCCTTCGACTATTTCCAGAACTCCGCGCTCTGGGTCGGCACCCCGGTCTTCGTCTCCCACCAGAGCCGCGATGGGGCCTGGCTCTTTGCCGAAGCCCCCTTTGCCGCGGGCTGGGTCCCGGCCCAGGACCTGGCCTTTGTGGACGCCGCCACCGTCGCCACCTATCAGCAAGACGCGTTCGTGGCCGTGCTGCAGGACGACAGCCCGGTGCGCGACCTCGACGGCAACCACCTCTTCACGGCGCACCTGGGCACGCTGCTGCCCCGCTGCACCGGGGGCGGCGACGCCGCGATCTGCGCCCCCGTGCGTGACGCCAACGGTCAGGCCCGGCTGGTCCCGGCCCGGTTGCCCACGGAATCCGCCGCGAACTTCCCCCTGCCCTTTGCCCCCGAAGCCGTGGCCCGACTGGCCGCCGGGGTCATGGGCCAGGCCTACGGTTGGGGCGGGATGTACGAAAATCGCGACTGCTCCGCCCTGGTCCGCGACCTCTTCACGCCCTTCGGCATCTGGCTGCCGCGCAACTCCAAGCCCCAGGCTCAGACTGGGCGCAGCACCCCCCTGGACGGGCTGGAGCCAGCGGCCAAGGAACGGCGCCTCCTGGAGCAGGGCGTGCCCTTCCGCACCCTCGTCGGCATGCCCGGCCACATCATGCTCTATCTGGGAGAATACCAGGGGCGGGCCGTGGTCCTGCATTCCATCTGGGGGCTGCGCACCGAGGACGAATGCGGCAATGCGGGGCGGCAGATCATCGGCCGCACCGTGATCACCACCCTCACGCCGGGGCTGGAGCACCCCCAGGTGCGGCGCTCCGGCAAGGGGCTCCTGCAGCGGGTCAATGCCCTGGCCGTGCTGGCCGAACCCTAGGCCCGTTTTCCGTTCCATGCTCCGCAACCGCAAGCGCCTGCTCTTGCCCCTCATTCCCGTGGTCTTTCTGGCCCTGCTCCTGGGAGGGGCGGAGCTGTTCCTGCGCCTGCGGCACCAGGCCTTCCAGGCCGAGCACGACTACATCCTGGGGACCTTCCGGGCCGCCACGCTGGACGGCCTGGTCTACGAACGCATCCCCCACACCGGCGAGACCAACAACCTCGGGTTCCGGGGCCGGGACTTCGACCCGGAAAAGGCCCCGGGCGTCTTCCGCATCGTGGTGCTGGGGGATTCCGTGGCCCAGGGGCACGGGGTGGCGGTGAACGAAACCTTCGGCCACCAGCTGGAGGCCCTGTTCGCGGCCGAGCCGCTCGCGCCTCCGGTGGAAGTGCTCGTGGTGGCCGAGACCGGCTACAACACCGCCCAGGAGTTGCTGCTTCTGGAGCACGCGGCGGCGCCCCTGCACCCGGACCTGCTGATCTGGGCGTACTGCCTCAACGACCCGGCCCACGCCCTCTATCACAACGAGAGCAACCTCTACAGCCGCTACTTCCACGAGCCGCGCAGCCACGTCCTCTACGCCCTGCACAAGGCCCTGTTCAAGATTCGGGAGAACCTGCTGAC
>CAZNSV010000091.1:0-10050 GCA_964575775.1 uncultured Desulfovibrionaceae bacterium | reverse complement strand
AACGCCCTTGGCTTGGCCTTCGGCCTGCTGGGGGTCATGATCGGCGCGAATGTCCTGGCGGTGCGCGCCCCTCTGATTTACTGGCTACTTGGTGTAGCCATGTGGTTCTGCTTTCTCAAGTCCGGCGTTCACGCTACGGTCGGCGGTGTGCTGGCCGCCTTGGCCATTCCCGCCTCCACCCGCCTCGACTGCGGGCAATTCCTGGTCACGGCCAGGGAAATCCTGGACCGGTTCCAGGAGCGATGGCAACAGGGCAGCTGCGGCATCCTCGCCAACCCGCGGTTACAGTCCTACGTGGACTCCCTGCAGTTGGCCAGCCTGCATGCGGAGCCCCCCCTGCAACGCCTGGAACACGCACACCACCCTTGGGTGGCGTTCCTGATCATGCCGATTTTTGCCCTGGCGAACTCGGGCGTGGAACTGGCGGAGATGACGCCTGCCGCCATGTTGGACCCCTTGAGCCTGGGCATCGTGCTGGGGTTGGTGCTCGGCAAACAGGTGGGAGTGACCCTGGCCTGTTGGCTCGTGGTGCGTACCGGCCTGGCCGCCCTGCCCCCGGACGTGCGCTGGCGCCAGCTCCATGGGGTGGCCTGCCTGTGCGGGATTGGCTTCACCATGTCCATCTTCATCGCCACCCTGGCTCTGGATACTCCGGAGTTGTTGAACCAAGCCAAGCTCGCAGTGTTCGGCGCATCGCTCATCAGCGGCATCATGGGGTGGCTGTTGCTGCGTAGAGGCTGAGAACCAACTCAGCCGAACACTCCGCGCAACAAAGTGCGCACAACGCCATGAAAAAACGCCGCCACGGCAGAACCGCGGCGGCGTTGGTATTCAGTAAAGGGTGACAGACCCGGCGCTACCGGTCCCGCCTCGCAAATCGCTACTTGCCCTGCTTCTTGGCCAGGGCCTCCTGGAACTTGGCGCCCAGGCTGTTCAAGCCGCCCAGACCGCCCTCGTCCTTGGCGGCCGGAGGAGGCAGCTCCTTGCGCCAGTCCTTGGCTTCCTCTTCCTTGGTATCCACCGGGGCCAGGGTGATTTTGCGGGCATCCACATCCAGGGCATCCACCTTCAGCCGCACCTGGTCGCCGGGCTTGAGGCTTTCCAGGGCCGCAGGATCCAGGGCCTTGCCCATGAGGGACTTGGGCATGAGGCCGGTGACCCCGGGCTCCAGGTTCACGAACAGACCGAACTGCTCGCGCTTCTCCACCGTCCCCTGCACCAAGCTGCCCACGGCGTAGCGATCGGCCACGCCGCTCCAGGGGTCGCCCTGGGCCTCACGCAGGCTCAGGCCAATGCGCCGCTGCTCCAGGTCCAGGTCCTTGATGGCCACCTGCACCCGCTCGCCCACGGACACCACGTCCTCGGGCTTGTGCACGCGCTTGGTGTAGGAAAGTTCGCTGATGTGCACCAGGCCCTCGATGCCGGGCTCCAGTTCCACAAAGGCGCCGAAGGGAGCCAGGCGCACCACGGTGCCCTCCACCAGCCCGCCCTTGGCGTAGCGTCCGGAAACCTGCTCCCAGGGATCGGCCTGGGCCTGCTTGACGGAAAGGGAAATACGCAGCCCCTTGCGCTTGGGGTCGGGCTCCACGGCCAGGATCTTCACGGTAAGCATCTCGCCTTCGCGCACCACGTCCTGGGGCTGGGCCACGCGGCCGTAGCCGAGCTCGGAGACGTGGATCATGCCCTCGACACCGGGCGCCAGCTCCGCGAACACGCCAAAGGGCTTGATGCGCACCACCTTGGCCTGCATCACGGCCCCGGGCTGGACTTCGGCCTGGAACTTCTCGGCGGCCTCCTGCTGCTCGGCTTCCAGGAGCTTGCGGCGCGAGACCACCACGTTGCGGCCGTTGTCCTCGCAGGTCACAATGAGGAAGGTGTACTCCTGCCCCACGTGCACGTCCGGGTCGGACACGTACTGGGCGTCGATCTGCGAGATGGGGCAGAAGGCCCGCTTGCCCATGATCTGGACGTTGTAGCCGCCCTTGCAGGTGCCCTTGACCTTGCCCTGCACCGGGAGCCGCGCCGCATAGGCTTCCTGCAACTGCAGGGAACTGCCGTCGCCGGAGGCCGCCCGGGAAAGCCGCAGCTCGCCGCCACCGGCCTTGACCACGTACAGTTCCACAACCTCGCCCACCTCGTGGGGGAAGTTGCCCTCGGCATCCAGGAACTCGGCCTTGTCGGCCACGCCGTCGATCTTCAGCCCGGCGTCGATGAACACGCTGTCCTTGGTCACGGCGATGATGGCGCCGCGCACCTTGTCGCCCACGCGTGCCTTGACCTGCGGGCCGGATTCCTGGGCTTCCAGCATGGCGGCAAAGCTTTCTTCTTCCATGGGCGCTTCTGAGGAAAGGTGTTCGTTGGTGTCTTGGTTCATGTGTTGGCTCCTGCGGGGGTGCATGGGTATCGGGACGCACGCCCCCCGGGGTGCTTGCGTCCTGGCAAGGGCCATTAACAGGGCGCCGTCCGGGTGTCCAGGGGGGCAGGCCCCCTCCCGGGAAAAAAGGCTTGCGTGTTTGCGCCGTTGGTTATAGAAATTGTCTAACAACGTCATCCGGCTTCCGTAAGGCTTTCCCCACGGACCTGGATCGGCTCTGACGCCGTACGGGGGTGCCCCCCGCGAGAGGTTCCGCCATGCTTACCCGCCTCGGGCTTGTGCTCTTGCTCTGTTGTCTCTGGGCCCTGCCGCTGCAGGCAGCCACACCCCAGGCCAAGGCCACTCCCCAGCCCACCAACAGCACCGCCCCAATGGTCAACGGCAGCGGCCCCGCGCTTGGCGAGCTGCCCACCGAGGAAACCCGCGACCCGGCGGTGGACATGCTGGAAGACCGCGTGACCCGCTACAAGTTCATCCTGGAGACCCTGGGCTTTTCCCTGACCGAGCTCATCGTGACACCCGACACCGAGCCGCTGGTGGAGCTTTTCTTCGAGGGGAGGCTCAACGCCACACCCGAGAAGTTCGCGGAACTCTTCGGCAAGTTTCCGGACGAACAACGCCTGCTGACCATCCTGCGCCAGGTCTACAACTACACCCGGCGCGACCTGACCAACTACGCCGCCTACAAGGTGGTGCTGCGCCTGATCGAGCCCATGGAGATCAAGGTCCACTACCGCAAGTTCTGAAAAGCTACCGCTGCGGCCCGAGTCCCGCACTCTGGCATGCTCCATGCTTCTTTACCGGCGGAGGGCAAGTTTTTCCCTGCCCCCCGTGTGCGGACCTGTTCCCCAGGAGCAGGGCAAAGGAGAGCGGTATGTTATCCTCGTTTTACATCGGCGCCACCGGGATGAAGTCCCAGGCCGAGGGCATGCAGGTGTTGGGCAACAACATCGCCAACGTCAGCACCCTGGGCTTCAAGGCTTCCAAGACCCTTTTCGCCAACCTCATGAGCGAGACCCTGACCACCGGCGCCAACAGCGCCAAGGTGGGCAGCGCGCAAAAGGGCCTGGGCGTGCAGGTGCACGACGTCAAGGTGGACTGGTCCCAGGGCTCCCACGAGACCACCAACACCTTGTCGGACCTGAGCATCAGCGGCAACGGGTTCTTCGGGGTCCAGAAGGACGGAGAGCTGCGCTACACCCGGGCGGGCAACTTCCGGGTGAACAAGCAAGGCTACATGGTGGATCCCAACGGCTACCGCCTGCAGGGCACAAGCCTCTACGGCAGCAGCAAGGGCACCACCGGGGACATCCGCTTCGAGCCGGACTCCAGCGGTTCGGTCAAGCTCCCGGCCAAGGCCACCACCCGCCTGACCGCGTACAACAACCTCGGCTCGGGCGACAATTCCACCAGCGAAAGCAACCCCTATTTCGCCATGTTCGAGCAGTGGAACGCCAACAACGACCCGCCCCTGGGAAGTTCGCAGTACGCCTATTCCACCAGCATGACCGTGTACGACGAAAAGGGCGAGAAGCACACCGTGACCATCTACTTCGACGAGGTCAAAGCCTCGGGCTCCGGGAGCAGCACCTGGGAGTTCGTGGTGGCCATGGACCCCAGCAGCGACGGCCGCAGCGGGTTCAAGGGCACCTCGTCCGCGGGGCTGCTCATGGCCGGCACCATGTCCTTCAACAGCTCCGGCCAGTTGACCTCCATGTCCGCCTTCACCAACAACGGCTCGGGGGGCAAGGACCTGAACAACTGGGTCCGCAGCGGCTTCGATGCCGACGGCTACCCGAAGTTCGACGTGACCTTCGACAACGGCGCCACGGCCTCCATGGGCATCGACCTGGGCTTCCGCAGCACCGGCTCCGGCTGGAGCGGCAGCGCTGAGAACGCCTCCCAGGTGGGCTCCTCGGCCGGGAACCTGCCCAGCTTTTCCGGAGAGCGTGGTTCCACCGCCACCACCAACTACGGCGGCTCCTCCTCCACCCTGCGTCAGACCCAGAACGGCTACGGCGAAGGCTTCCTCCAAAGCTTCACCGTGGATGCCCAAGGCGTCATCAAGGGTACCTTCAGCAACGGCCAGAACCAGGAGCTCTACCAGGTCAACCTGTACAATTTCACCAACACCTGGGGGCTCAAGGCCGAGGGCAACAACCACTACTCCGCCACGCCCGCCGCCGGGGACGTCACCCAGGGCGTGGCCGGGGAAGGCGCCTTCGGCAGCATCTCCCAATACGCCCTGGAGCAGTCCAACGTGGACCTGGCCCGGGAGTTCGTGGACATGATCACCACCCAGCGGGCTTTCCAGGCCAACAGCAAGATCATCTCCACCTCGGACTCCATCCTCCAGAACGCCCTGAGCATGAAGCGCTGACGCGCTCCTTGCGCAGGACGCCCTGGGCGTCATCCGCCTGATGGCAACACGGGGGCGGCAAATCCTGCCGCCCCCGGTCATGGTGCGCTCGCGCACACTCGCCGTAACGGCTTGCCGCCTCGACGGGGCGCTGGGTACTCTGCACGCCGTCTCCGTTGTACCCCTGGGTTGCGCTCCGGAGAATTCCCCTCCATGCCGCACAGTAATCATGCTCCAGCCAGGGCTTGCGCCCGGGCACGGTCGCTGTTAGTGGTGGAGAGTATCGAATGCAATGCGCGCCGCCGGTGAGGCAGGCTGCGTTTTCTCTCCCGCGAGTATCCGGGGTCGCCCCCGAGGCTGGTCCGGATACGGCACGGGATGAGGTACGTCCGGCCACGGATAGCGGGGCTGGCGAAAGACCGCCGTATAGGGACGGGAACCGCATCCGACTCCCTGTTGTGAGGCTGCAAAGGAGACCGCAGGACATGGGCAAGAAACTGCTGATCGTGGAAGACGAGCTGCACATCAGGACCTTGTTGGAACAGGCTCTGGAAGACCTTGAAGACGAATTCGACGTGGAGATCCTAACCGCCGCGGACGGCGAGGAGGGGCTGCGGTTGATTCGCGAGCAGCGCCCTCAGGCCGTGTTCCTGGACATCATGATGCCCAAGAAGAACGGCTACGAGGTCTGCCGGGCGGTGAAGGAAGACCCGGAGCTCAAGGACACCATCATCGTGCTGCTCACGGCCAAGGGCCAGGAGGCCGACCGTCGCAAGGGGCTGGAGATCGGGGCCTACGACTACATGACCAAGCCGTTCGATCCGGACGAAGTGGTGGAGCTGGCCAAGGAGCTGTTGCAGATCGTTGACTAGGGGGCTGTCTCCGGACAGCCCGCCCGGGGCGGCGGCAAGGGTCGCCTCCTGGCACGATTACGAACGCCGCACACGGTTTTTCTGAGTACGATAGTCTGGCGGCCGGGGCTGACTGGGAGCTGCAGGCTCCGGAGCCGAACACGCAAGGGGGGGAGACGGCGCATTCCATGAGCTCCTTCAAGAAACTCTTCCGAAAAGGGGTGTTACAGACCTGTGTTGCCGACGGCTTGGAGCTTCTGCGGGAGTTCCAGGACCTCGCAGCCCCTGTCGCTGTCTCGGAAGAGCCCTGCCATGCCCTCCCCGCCTTCTTGTGCATCCTGCAGCAGCACCCCAAGACCAAGCTCCTGGCCCAGGCCGGGGCGGTGCCCCTCGATTTGTCCGAGCAGTTGGACCGACTGCCCGGTGAATTTTTCACCGCCCCCGTACTCCGGGACGACCCCGCCGCCGCCAGCCTCGTGGCCGGAGGGCTGCCCTCGGAACCACGGCTGCGCAAGGCCATGGCCAAGGCCTTTTGCTGTCTGGCCGCCCGACTCCAGGACCAGGCCGACACCGAGCGGCTGCGTCACAGTCTGGGCGAGGAGGCCCTGGAGCTCTACCGCGAAATTTCCGTGCTGCAGCGCGGGGTGGTGCATCTCAACAGCTCCATGAAGTACGCGGAGGTCATCGCGTCCCTGGCCCGCGAGTGCCGCGCTGCCGGGCTGCCCGGCGACTACTGCCTAGTCTTCGGCAAGGACCTGCGGCTGGAGTTGGTGGAGCGTTTCGAGACCACCACCTCGCTGCCCTTGCAACAGCTGAGCAAGCTGGCCCGCTGCCCCTTGGCGGAAATGGTGCTACGCAACAACAAAGCCGAGCTGATCAACGACCTGACCGGCGATCCCCGTTGGGGCTGCGAGGTCCCCGGCCTGGGCAAGCTCCTGCTGGTGCCCCTGCAAGGGGCCAACTTCTCCATGGGGCTCCTGGTCCTGGCCGGAGGGGCGGACAGCCGCCCGTTCAACTCCGGACACCTGAAAAAGGCCGTGACCCTGGGCAGCGTGGCCGCCATTTCCCTGGCCAACGCCTATCACTTCGAGCAGGTGCAGTTCATCCTCATGGCGCTCATCAAGGCCATGGCCACGGCCATTGACGCCCGGGACCGGCTCACGGCCGGCCACTCCCAGCGGGTGGCGCAGTACGCCCTGGGGCTGGCCCAGGCCGCCTCCAGGGACCAGGAATACTGCCCCGAGGTCCGTTTTTCCGATGCCGAGTTGCAGGAGATCTTCTACGCCGGGCTGCTGCACGACGTGGGGAAGATCGGGGTGCGCGAGGAGGTCCTGACCAAGGAGACCCGGCTGCCGCGCCCCCATCTGGAACTGGTGGGCCTGCGCTTGGCCCTGTGGGGGGAGATGCAGCGACGCCCCTGGAAGGAACTCTACGCCCGGCTGGAGATCATCAACAAGGCCTACGACCTCACCGAAGAGGACGCGGACCTGGTGCGGCTGCTCGGCTCCGAGACCCTGGAGGTGGTGGGCACCGTGATGCCCATTCTCAGCGCCGACGAGGCCCAGCGGCTCCTGACACCGCGCGGCAACCTCACGCCCCAGGAGTGGGAGGAGATCAAGCGCCACCCGACCGAGAGCCACCGCATCCTGCAGAACATCCCCTTCACCACGCATTTCCCCAACATCCTGACCATGGTGCTGCAGCATCACGAGCGGCTGGACGGCTCCGGCTACCCCCACGGCGTCATGGGGCGCGAACTCATCGTCCAGAGCCGCATCATGGCCATTGTGGACGTCTACGACGCTCTGCGTCAGGACCGGCATTATAAAAAGGCCCTGTCGCAGGAAATGGCCTTGACCATCCTGCGTCAAGAAGCCAAAAGGAAAAAGCTGGACAGCAGACTGGTGGAAATCCTCTGCCGCGATGTGGAGGAGATCGAACGGACCATGGCCGGCGGCATGGAGTTCGTACCGGGGCGTGATTTTCTGCAATGATACAGCCACACTCCGTTGCGAGACAGCCCCGGCGGTTGCCCTGACCAACCCCGCAGACCAAAACACCATGCCCACCCGCTCCCGGAGAACCGCGCCCATGTCCCTGCACCGCCCACTTGTCCTGGCCGCAGCCACGCCCATGGAACTGCGCGCGGCCCTGGCCCCGCTCATGGACAAGCTGCCCACCCTGCCCGACGAGGGAGAAAGCACCACCGTGCGTGCCGCCGGACGCGGCCTGACCCTGCTCGTCACCGGCGTGGGACCGCTCAACGCCGCCTATGCCCTGGGGCGCCTGCTGGGTGACGGGGGGCGTTTTCTCGGCGTAGTCAACGTCGGCCTGGCCGGCAGCTACGACAGCCAGAGCCTGCCCCTGGGGGCCGTGGCCCTGGCCGGTGAGGAAGTCTTTCCCGATTACGGCGTGGAAACGCCCCAGGGCTTGGACCACCAAGGCATCGGCCTGGCCCAGGCCAAGGGGCGCGAAGGCGGCGTCTGGGAGCGGCTCCCCCTCTATCCCCTGGCCGCGGCCAAGGACATGGGCTTCAGCCCCGAGGCCCTGGCCTCTCTCGAAGCCCTGCCCCTGGTGCCCTGCCTGACCAGCGGCCGCGTCAGCGGCAGCCCCGAACAGGCCCAGCGGCTGCGCGCGCGCTACGCTGTGGGACTGGAGAACATGGAGGGCTTTGCCCTGGCCCTGGGCTGCCTGCGCGCCCAGCTTCCCTTCCTCGAGTTGCGCAGCGTCTCCAACCCCTGCGGCGCCCGGGACAGCGAGCAGTGGGACAAGCGCCTGGCCCTCACCAACTTGGGCAAGGCCTGCGCCGCACTCTTCGGCTGATCCATCCCCCAAGTCCCAGCCCCAAGCAACGAACCTCCCCGTGGTCCCGGCCAGCCCGGAACACAGGAATCACTGCGCCATGAGCTTCTGCAGCATGGCGTTCATGAGCTTCCAGCCCCTGGTGCCGCCGGTATCGTAGGCAAAGGCGCAGCCGCTGAACTCGATTTCCGGGTGGGGGCCGGTGAGAAAGACCTGCCCCTTGCCGAAGGGCAGCAGCACCATGGCTGCCTGGCCGTTGACCATGCTGCCCGAGACCTTGTAGCTGGCCACCACGTTGTCCGGACCGAGAAAGGTCACCCCCTGCCAGACCCGGAAGAAGGGGCCGCCATAGTAGAGGATGGACAGTTCGGCGGGTAGCCCGGAGACCACGGCGCTGTTCACGGTCACGGTGGTCATCGCCGCCCCTTTGGCGATGGTGCCCGTGCCGCAGCCCGTGGGGTCGTTCCAGCCGATGATGTCGTACACGGCCCCGGCCGCGATGCCCGGGAAGAGGTCCAGGACGTAGTTGTAGCTGTAATGGGCGGTGGAGCGGTCCGGTGTCCAGAGCAGCATGTCCGCCGCGAGATAGGCCCCGGCGCAGATGCCGAAGTAGCCGCCCCCTTCGCTGACGAAACTGCGGATGTTGTTGAAGCCGGACTGGGTGAGGTAGGTGGCGTAGCCCCCTGCCCAGCCGCCGGGCACCAGAAGGACACGGTACTGGCCGCGCAGATCCGTGGTGTTGAGCTGGTTGGGCGTGACGTCCTCGTAGCTGTAGCCGTAGGTCTGGAGCATGGCCTTGATGGCGGCGATGCCCTGGACCCAGGCCCCGCCCGAGGTGTAGGCGGTGTCGTTGTAGATGGCCACCTGGGCGCGCAGGGCGTGGGCGGCCCGGGGCGCCGCCGACAGCAGGACCAGGACGCAGACCCAGACCAGAACGCTCGAACGGGAAACGGTGGTGTGCATGACGAGGCCCCCCTTGGCATGTGCGCCGCCCCGCAGTGGGCGGCAGACTCTTCCACCCATCTCCACCCCTACGCCTGGTGGGCCAGGCCGTCAACAACCCCGACCAGGGGCCCGCCCCAACGCAAGAGGGGAACCTCCCGTTGGAGATTCCCCTCTGAAGACGTTGGGCTACCGTCTGGAACTACGCGCGCAATATCGCCTTGAAACAAGGCTCTGCCCTGCAACAATGCTCCCTTGTTGCAGGGAACTGCCGAAGAGCTTCTTCCATTTTCAATGGTAAAACGCTCTAGATCTTGGCGGCCGTGCGCAGGTCGTCGACCTTGTCGGTCTTTTCCCAGGTAAACTCCGGACGCTCGCGGCCGAAGTGGCCGTAACAGGAGCTGGGACCATAGATGGGGCGCAGCAGGTCGAGCTGCTTGATGATGTAGTAGGGGCGCATGTCGAAGACCTCGAGCACGGCCTTGGTGAGCACTTCGTCGGGAATCTCGCCGTAACCCTGGGAGGTGACGCGCACGCTCACGGGCTCGGCCACGCCGATGACGTAGGCGATCTGGACTTCGCAGCGCGGGGCCAGACCGGCGGCCACCACGTTCTTGGCGATGTACCGGGCCATGTAGGCACCGGAACGGTCCACCTTGGAGGGGTCCTTGCCGGAGAAGGCGCCGCCGCCGTGGTTGCCCATGCCGCCGTAGGCGTCCTGG
>CAZNSV010000090.1:0-10056 GCA_964575775.1 uncultured Desulfovibrionaceae bacterium | reverse complement strand
TCGCCGGAGATGTTCTTGACCGCGGGGTCGCTGCTCTGCTGCAGGTTGCGCCAGGGCAGGGACTTGAGGGTGTCCAGGGGCATGAGGTTGGCCGGGGTGCCCAGGTCATGATACTTGGTCATCATGTCCGTGTGGGTGGTCTGCTTGTAGATGTCGGCGAACAGGGCGGGATAGTCCTTGCCGCCCCCTCTGTCGGGTTCGAGGGTGAAGTCCGCGTCGCCCAGCACCGTGACGGCCTTGAGGTTCTTGGTGCCCATGACCGCCCCGGCGCCCAGGCGGCCGAAGTGGCGGTAGGTGTCCACATTGATGCAGGCGTAGGCGCAGCCCTTTTCCCCGGCCGGGCCGATGCGCATGATGCTGCGATGGCCGGAGCTGGAGCGGCGGCCCACGCTGCGCAGGAGCTTGCCGGTGGAAAAGACGTCGCGCCCCTTGAGCCAGTGCACGTCGTAGAGGTCCATGCGCTGGGAGCCCACGGCGGCCACGGAGAGCTTGGCGGCCTGGCCGGTGAAGACCAGGGCCTCGTATCCGGCGAAGCGCATGGTCAAGGCCAGGCGCCCCCCGGCGTGACTCTCGGCGTACTGGTCGTTGTAGGGGCTCTTGAAGCCGCAGACTACCTTGCTCATGAGCGGGAAGAAGCCGGTCAGGGAGCCGATGGCGAAGATCAGGGGCTGGTCCGGATCGTTCCAGGGGCGGTCCACGTGGCCGAAGGCGGCGAAGAGCCCGGCCGCCAGGCCGCTGCCGCCGAGCAGTTCGGCCCGGTTGCCGAACTCCAGGACCTTGGCGCGCCCCCGTTCCAGGTCAACGTGCATCACGCGAAAGCTATCCCTATTCCACATGGTCGGCCTCCTCCTCGGTGGTCAGACAGGCAGAGGGCGGCCCCAGACACTCGTCCTGTTCGGAAAAGTCCAGACAACCCTGGGGGCAGAACGGCACGCAGCGACCGCAGTGGATGCAGAGGTAGGGCAGTCCCTCTTGGGGGGCGATGTGGATGGCGTCCACCGGGCAGGCCACGGCGCACTTGCCGCAGCGAATGCACAGACTGTGCTTGACTCGCACGCCTCCGCCGCCCTTGCGCTGGGTCAGGGCCTCCGTGGGGCAGGCGGCAGCGCAGGGTGCGGGGTCGCAAGCCACGCAGAGCTTGGCCTCGAAACCGGTGCTCACGCCGCCGGAGGTGGAAATGCGAATGCCGGCACTGCTCCAGGAGAGCTTCTTGTGCACCAGCCGGGCACAGGCCAGCGAACAGGAGTAGCAGCCGATGCAGCGCTCCATCCTGGAAGCTTTGAGTATTTTCATGACGTCAGGTTCCTCCATGGTGTGGGGGTGATGAACAGACGCGACAGTAGACCATTCCGCGGGGATTTGCACCCCCTTGAGGGCAGGGGCTTCCGGGGGGGGCCGGATCGATGGAGCTTGCTTCGCGCATACATCTGACGTAGTTAACGTGATGGAGCGACTGCCCCTGTTTGGCGTTACCCGGTGCCGGGAGCAATGCCGGGCTGATGTCGCGCCTCGAGTTCAAGGGGCGGCAGGTGAATCCGTGCCTGGTGGCGCGGGCCGAAAAATCTTGACCCACCCTATGTCAGTGGGTAATGGTGGCGCATTATGAATTGGGATTGGGATAAACTACAAGAGCGTAAACAGAGGCAGACCGGGAGCGCTCCCGGTCCACAAAAACCCGACTTCGACCAGTTCGCCACGGGCTTGAAGAAGCTGCGGGAGCGCAGGTTCCCCGCTGGCAAGCTCGTGCTGGGCATCGTCGCCATCCTGTGGTTGTTGTCGGGCATCTACATCGTCGAACCCGCGGAAGTGGGCGTGGTCCTGCGCTTCGGAGCCTACCACCGCATGACCGAGCCCGGGCCGCACTACCACTTCCCGTACCCCATCGAGAGCGTGTACACGCCGAAAGTCACCCAGATCCGTCGGGTGGAAGTGGGTTTCCGCAGCCTGGGGACGGACTCGCAGTTCCGGCAGTCCCAGTCGCGCCTTGTGCCCGAAGAATCCTTGATGCTCACCGGCGATGAAAACATCGTGGATGTGCAGTACATCGTGCAGTATCAGGTCAAGGACGCCAAGGACTTCCTCTTCAACGTGCAGAACCAGGATGAAACGGTGAAGAACGCCGCCGAGGCGGCCATGCGCGCGGTGATCGGGGACAACAAGATCGATTCCGCCCTCACGGACGGCAAACTGCAGATCCAGAACCAGACACGTGACGAACTGCAGGGCATCCTGGACAAGTACAACGCCGGGATCCGGGTCGTGGCCGTGCAGTTGCAGGACGTGCATCCCCCGCGCGAGGTGGTGGAGTCCTTCAAGGACGTGGCCAGCGCGCGCGAGGATAAGGTGCGCATCACCAACGAGGCCGAGGCCTACAGCAACGACATCCTGCCCCGGGCCCGCGGCTCGGCGGCGCAATTGATCAACGAGGCCGAAGGGTATCGGCAAAGCAAGGTCCTGGAGGCCCAGGGTGACGCCAAGCGCTTCCTCCTGGTGCTCGAGGAGTACAACAAGGCCAAGGACGTGACCCGGCAGCGTCTGTTCCTGGAAACCATGGAAAAGATTTACGGGAATCCCAATTTGCAGAAGCTGATCATGAGCGACAAGGCCATGCAGAATGTCCTGCCTCTGCTGCCCCTGAGCGAGAACTGGACTGCTGCGCCCCCGCAGGTACCGGCTGCTGCCCCCACCCAGGAAGGCAAGGAGCAGAAGCAATGAAAAAGACAGCTCCTCTGCTGATCGTGTTGTTCGTGCTGGTGGTGGGTGTCACACAGTGTTTCTACACCGTGATGGAGACCCAGCGCGCCCTGGTGCTGCAGTTGGGCAAGCCGGTGGGTGACGCCAAGGAGCCGGGTCTGCACTTCAAGCTGCCCTTTGTGCAGAACGTGATCTACTTCGATATCCGCATTCTGGAGTACGACGCCAGCCCCGCGGAGATCCTCACCAGTGACAAGAAGACCCTGGTGGTGGACAACTTCTCCAAGTTCCGCATCACGGACCCCCTGATGTTCTACCGGACAGTGCGCACTCTGCCCGGTGCCCAGGCCCGCCTGGACGACGTGATCTACTCCCAGCTGCGCGAGGCTCTGGGGCGCTTCACCCTGCCCGAGATCATCTCCTCCAAGCGCAACGAAATCATGGAGCAAGTGACCCGTAACGCTTCGGAGCTGATCCAGGAGTTCGGCATCGAGGTGGTTGACGTGCGCATCAAGCGCACGGACCTGCCCGCGGAGAACGAGCGCGCCATCTACGGCCGCATGCGGGCGGAGCGCGAGCGTCAGGCCAAGCAGTACCGGTCCGAGGGGCAGGAAGAGTCCGCCAAGATCCGCTCCGGCGCCGATCGGCAGCGTGTGGTCATCCTGGCCGAGGCGCGCCGCCAGTCCGAGGAGATTCGCGGCGTGGGCGATGCCGAAGCCACGGGAATCTACGCCCAGGCCCTGGAGCAATCGCCTGAGTTCTTCGCCTTCAAGCGCAGCCTGGACGCCTATGAACGGAGCTTCGGCGCCAACACCAAGGTGCTGCTGACTCCGGAGAATCCCTTCCTGCAGTACATGCGCTGACTTGTTCGCTGAATGACGACGCGTACCGGAAGCCCCGCCGTTTGTGCGGGGCTTTTTCGTGCCCTGCGTCGGGGGTCCGAACCGGGGCGTTAGGAACTTCGGCTCTCACGCACTGTGATCATGGGTGTAACATGTTACAGGTATGGTGTGACATAGCTGTCACATTGTATTGTGCAGTCCATACGGCAGGGCAAATGAAACCCTGCAGGGCCTGATAACGTGCTGAAATCGCGATAGGAGATTTTTATGTGTTTGCGCGAATCTTGGCACTGTTCTTGATGATATCGCTTTGGCTGGGGGGTGCTTCCTCGGGCGATTCTATTGTTTTCGAGTGAATGATAGTACGAAATTGGCTGATGGGCTTGCGTATTCATGAAAAGTGTCATAAAAAGACCGCGTTGTGAGGAGCATGCGAAAATCTGGGTATGTGGCTGCCTAAGTGGCTATGGCAGTTCGTGTCGCTCGCAACTGTACGGCGTGTTGGTGGGCAACATGGGTGTTTCCGCAACGCCGCGCGGCAGGTTCGCAACTGGTCGGACGCTGTGTTGATGGTCTGGACGTTGCTGGGGGCAGAACGCCAGGCGTGACGCTGTGTTAGGAATTGCCGCTGCTGCGCGGGCGTCCCGGAGGACGCGAAGGCAAAGGCAGAAGTTCTTCCGGTATACCGAAAGCCGTAAGCTTTTCCAGAAGTCGCGCTGGTGCGCGCTGCCCCCGAATGATCCGTGAGATCATGGACGGGTGTACTTCCAGTTCTTCTGCGAGGCGTTTGTTGGGAATGTTGTGATACGCCAACCAGGCCTTGAGACGCGCTTGTCGGTCTTCCATGTTTTCGCCCATGAATGTTTGGAGAAATTTACCCGAATTCGTAGTGGTTTTTCCTAGTCCTATTGGATTCTAGGTTTCAAGTCAACGCTAAACTGTAAAGCCCTATATGTAGCTGGGCATTGTCAAAGGAGACCGCCTTGTCCACATTCGATGAAGTCTTCGAGAGAATCAAACTGGCCATCAACACGCGGACCCAGGTGCAGCTGGCCGAGGTGCTCGATATCCGCCAGTCGAGCATTTCCGACGCCAAACGGCGTGACTCCGTGCCTGCCGAGTGGTATCTCAAGCTATTCAAGAAGTTCGGCTTGAATCCCGACTGGTTGGAGGAGGGCACCGGCCCCTGGTACCTCAAGAACAAGCACGGCGAGTATGTGGCTTCCGACGGCCCCCAGCAGGAAGGCGTCAAGGTCGCCTATGCCGACTATTCCGGACCCGACAACAAAGGCACGCTGGTCACCG
Organism: uncultured Desulfovibrionaceae bacterium; assembly: GCA_964575775.1. Classification (GTDB taxonomy): domain Bacteria; phylum Desulfobacterota; class Desulfovibrionia; order Desulfovibrionales; family Desulfovibrionaceae; genus CAZFCK01. Next base: position 5,215 of record CAZNSV010000090.1, on the reverse strand, counting down.
TGCATTCCATGCAGATCGAGGGCGAAGAGCCGGACAAGTGGGCGCCCGTGCCGCTGGGCAAGCTGTCCATTCCCCAGTCCTTTGCCAAGCCGTCCATTCAGGTCATCAAGATGAGCGCCTCCAGCATGGAGCCCATCATCCGTCGCGGCTCCTACGTGGGGGTGGATACGGCTCTCAAACATGTGGAATCCGGCGAAATCTACGCCATCTACATTCCCTTCGAGGGGCTGTCCATCAAGCGCATCTTCCATGATCCCGAGAATGGCCGGTTTATCCTGCGTTCCGAGAACCCGCAGCATCCCGAGCAGTTCCTCCCCGTGGACAAGCGTGGGGAGCGCATTTACGGGCGTGCTGTCTGGATTCTCCAGGACATCTAGAGCGGTTTGCCGTTGACGGGCTCGATGCTCTTACGCGTATTCCTGAAGCGAACGGTACTTGTTTCAGGAGGGAGCCTTGATTCGAGGCGCAACTGTGCCAGGCCGCCGGCCTCGCTAGCGCCCCCAGTATTGTAGCCAAGGGCGTGTACCGGAGAGACAATGGTGCCGCTTTCGGGCAAATCCGGGTTTCCATCCGGGTTTGCCCGTTTTTTTCAGCACGGCGATTGGTCAGTTGCCAAGCTCTTGGAGCGGTGGTAGGCCATGCCCATGCACATGCGAAGCATTCTCCTGCTAGTGTTGCTCCTGCTGGGCGCTGCCTGTCAGAAGGCGCCCGTCACCGAGCCCCTCGCCGTCGCCCCCAAGGCCTGGCGCAGCGATCCCGTGGCCGACCGGGCCCTGCAGGCCGGGCAGGTGGAGGAGGCCGTCCGCCGCTACGAGGCACTGGTGGCCCAGGAGCCGCACAACGCCCTGGCCCAGTACCTCCTGGGATACGCCAAGGGGCAGTTGGGCGAGCACGAGGCCGAGCTGCAACACTATTTGCGGGCCCAGGCCATGGGCTTCGGCAATGCCGACTTCTACTACAACCTGGGCATGGCTTACGGCGAGACCGGCAGGCTCCCGGAAGCGCGCAAGGCTCTCGACCAGGCCGTGGACCTCGATCCCAACAGTCCGGACAACCGTTTCGCCCAGGGGCTGACCCTGGAGGCTCTGGGGCAGGAACAGGCCGCCCGGGACGCCTATGTCAAGGCCGTGGAGCTGGCGCCGGACCTGTTGGAGGCCCGGTTCGTCCTGGCCCGGTTGCTGGTGCGGGCCGGAGAGATCGATGCCGCCGAGGACCAGCTGGAAGCCATCATGGAGCGCGACCCCGGTAATCCCGCGGCCCTGCAGCTGCTGCAGGAGATTGACAGTCTCCTGCCCTAGCACGTAGACAACCCCTCGCACTCCGCGCCCCTGGTGTTTATTGGGGCTTCAACCCGCACGAGGACAGCATGAAAACCGCCATTACGGGTTTTGCCGGCAGCGGCAAGACCGATCTCTTTGCGGCCCTGGCCGGACCTTCCGCGGCCGCGGCCGGAAACAGGGCCATGGTCAAGGTGCCCGAACCCAGGCTCGAGCCCCTGATCCGCCTCTTCACCCCCAAAAAGGTGACCTACAGCGAAATCGAATACCTGGACATTCCGGGAGGCGGGGGCAAAGGCTCCGGTCTCGGCGATCGGGTGCTGAATGAAGTGCGCCCCTATGATTGTCTGCTGGCCGTGCTGGATGGTTTTTCCGGCCTGCAAGACCCCCAGGAGCAGCGCTTGGCCATGGAAGCGGACTTCATCGTGGCGGACATGGCGGTGGTGGAGAAACGCCTGGAGCGCATCGCCCTGGATAAACGCAAGGCCCGCGACCTGGTGGACCCCAAGGAGGAGCAGGCCCTGCTGCAGGCGCAGGCCTGGCTGGAATCCGAAAAGCCCCTGCGCAGCGACGTGGCTCTGGCCCAGGAGCAGGCCCTGCGGGGCTTTCGCTTCCTCTCGGCCAAACCGGTGCTCTACGCCTGGAACCTGAGCGAGAGCGGGCTGGGCAGTTTCGCGGTGCCGGACGACGCGCCTGGCGAGGCCCACATCGCCGTTGCGGCCCGTCTGGAGCGGGAACTGGCCGAGCTGGAGGACCCGGAAGAGCGCGCCGGGTTCATGGCTGATCTGGGGATCACGGAATCGGCCCTGGACCGGGTGATCAAGAAGACCTACAGCCTGTTGGGGCTGATTTCCTTCCTCACGGCCGGGGACAAGGAGGTGCGGGCCTGGGCCGTGCGCCAGGGCGCCATGGCCCCGGAAGCTGCCGGCGTCATCCATTCGGACATCCAGAAGGGCTTCATCCGGGCCGAGGTCATCGGCTACGAGGATTTCCTTAAGGCAGGGAGCATGAAGAAGGCCAAGGAACTCGGCCTGTTCCGTCTGGAGGGTAAGGAATACGTGGTCCGCGACGGCGATATCGTGGAGTTTCGCTTCAACGTCTGAGCCGTCAGCACCCCTGAGCGCAGATACTGCAGGCCGTCCGGTTCCGGGCGGCCTGTTTTTTTGTGTGTTGGGAGCGGGGGCCCCGGCATGCGGTCCAAGACCCCCGCCTGGACAGGAGAGGAGCTATTCGCCGTGCGTGCTGTAGGTGCGGATGGAGGCAATGGCCTCCCAGCAGTAGTAGGTGTTCACATCGAGTCCGTCTTGCTTTTCCGTGATACGCACGAATTCGTCGCCCAGAAACAGGGTGGCGTTCTCGTAAATCTTGCCCTCGTTGACCTGCAGCTTGAGGTTCTTGCGCAGCTTGCGCGAGAGTGTGCCGTGCAGGGGCGAGGAAGCGTATTCGAAAACCTTCTCCATGGTTGCTTTCTGCATTGTGTGCTCCTTGTGAGGTGGGGCAGTGTTCTTGACGTGAATAGAACAAGTCCCCCGAGGCAAGTCAAGTGAAATTTGCAAAATCATTCACTGGCAGCGACATTTTTGTGCAATATTGCAAATCGCAAAGAAAAAGGCCGCGCTCCGGATGGGCAGCGCGGCCTGTGCTCGCAGCAAGGATAGTGTGCTTGCGTCGTTAGAAGAAGTTCCTCATTTCAAGGTGTTGTCGTTGCGCTCCGCAGGGGGACAGAGCAAGGCCTCGTTTGTCTGGCCGTCGGGCCATCAGGGAATGAGGATGTCGGCCAGAGCCTTGCGGGGGCGCCGAGGCGGGCTCTCCGCGGGCACACCCACGGCCAGCATGGCCACCAGGGGCAGGTTGTCCGGGATGCCGAAACGGGTCTTCATCGCCTGCTCGTCGAACATGCCGATCCAGCAGGTGCCCAGTCCCAGTTCCACGGCCTGCAGCATCACCTGGCTCAGGGCAATGGCCATGTTGATGGCGCAGGCCCCCCGCAGCAGCTCCTGGGGCGAGGTCTCCAGCTTCTCGGTGTAGGCGTCCAGGCCCGGGATCATGCTTGGGGGCAGGGCTCCGCTGTCCTTGAGGAACTTGTAGTTGGCTTTGCTGTCGCGCATGGCGGCCTCCATATCCACGCAGCAGAGGAACACGGCCGCGGCATTGGCGGGCCAGACCTGCCCCTTGCTGCCTTCCTTGCCGATCCAGGCCAGGTCCTCGCGCCCCTGCACGATCTTGAAGCGCCAGGGTTGGCAGTTGACGCTGGAAGGCGCCAGGCGGGCGGCCTCCAGCAGGATGCCGAGCTGCTCCTCGCTGAGGGGCTCGGCGGTGAATTTCCGGACGCTGCGCCGGGTCTCGATGGCCTGGCGGACGCTCATCTCGGGCATGGGTACCTCCTGGTCTCAGGGTGCTCGGTGCACCCGCAAGGGATTATCGGTGGAAAACGCGGGGCGGACGCACCGCCCAGTCATCCTTACCCCAGGTGCGGAGTCGATGCAAAGGGGCGCGGCCCAGCACGAGCAAGGCGGGAAAATCGTCTGGATTTTTCTGTCTGGCAGGCGTAAAGCCCTGGGCATGAAATGGTTTCCTCGTGAGCCAAAGCCACAGCAAATGAAAGTCATCATCATCGGATGCGGCGAGGTGGGCTATCACATTGCCGAGCGGCTGGCCAAGGAGCACAAGCAGGTGGTGGTGGTGGACCGCAACCCCGAGTCCCTGCGTCGCCTGGCCGAGACCGCCGACGTCCAGGTCCTGGAGGGCTCGGGCTCCAGCCCCCGGGTGCTGGACGAGGCCGGCATCGCCAATGCGGACATTTTGCTGGCCGTGACGGACAGCGACGAGACCAACATCATTGCCTGTTTCTTCGCCAACGTGCTGGCGCCAACGGCCCTGAAGCTGGCCCGCATCCGCAACGAGGAGTACACCCTCTACCGCGACGCCCTGGCCAAGGAGTATCTGAACATCGCCATGGTCATCAATCCCGAGGTGGAGGTGGTCAAGCGCATCGACCGCCTGGTGACCATGCCGGGGACCACCGAGTACATCGAGTACGCCGAGGGGCGGGTGGTCATGGCGGGCATCCGGGTGGAGGCGGGCCCTCTGGCCGGGATTCCGCTCACGCAACTGCGGACCGTGCTCGGCGGCCTGCCGGTGGTGGTGGGCGCCATCATCCGGCAGGAACGGCTCATCGTGCCCGGCGGCGAGGACTCCATCCTCCTGGACGATCTGGTCTATTTCGTGTGCGAGAAGAAGGACCTGCCCACCGTGTACGCAGCCAGCGTGCGGGAGCGGCGCCCCATCCGCAACGTCATGATCATCGGCGGCGGTAACATCGGCCTGCGCACAGCGGCCCTGTTCGAGCAGCGGGGCTACCACGCCAAGCTCGTGGACCGGAACGAGGAGCGGTGCGCCGCCCTTGCCCGGCAGCTGCGCAAGACCATCGTGCTGCATGGCGACGGCACGGATCAGGACTTCCTCAGGGAGGAGAACGTGGGCGCCATGGATGTGGTGGTCTCGCTCACCGGGGACGAGGAAACCAACATCCTCACCTCGCTGCTTTCCAAGAGCCTGGGCGCGGCCCGGACCATCACCCGCATCAACAACGCGGCGTACCTGCCCCTGGTGCGGACCATCGGCATCGAACACAGCGTCAGCCCGCGTTTGTCCGCGGTGAACAGCATCCTGCATTACGTGCGGCGGGGCAAGGTGCTCTCATCCACCTCCATCAAGGGCGACGAGGCTGAGGCCCTGGAGGCCCTGGCCCAGGAGGGCTCCCGCATCGTGGGCAAGACCCTGCGAGAGGTGAAGCTCCCCAAAGGGGCGCTGCTGCTCTGCATCATCCGCAACGACGAGGTCATCGTGCCCCATGGCGACAGCGTGGTGCAGCCCCAGGACCGTGTGATCATCTTCAGTACCAGCAAATTGATCCCCCGGGTGGAGCAGGCCCTCAT
>CAZNSV010000089.1:0-10095 GCA_964575775.1 uncultured Desulfovibrionaceae bacterium | reverse complement strand
GAACACGGAGATACCACCGTGCTGCTTGGCGATGTTGTTGATGAGCTCCATGAGAATAACGGTCTTGCCCACACCGGCGCCGCCGAAGAGGCCCATCTTGCCGCCCTTGGGGAAGGGGATCAGCAGGTCGATGACCTTGACGCCGGTTTCGAGCAGCTCGACCTTGGTGCTCTGTTCGACGAAGGTGGGAGCCTGACGGTGAATGGGCAGGGATTTTTCGGAGTTGATGGGGCCCAGTTCGTCCACGGGGCGGCCCACCACGTTCATGATACGACCCAGAGAGGCCTTGCCCACGGGCACCATGATGGGGCTGCCGGTGTCGAGCACTTCCATGCCGCGCACCAAGCCTTCGGTGGCGTCCATGGCGATGGTGCGGACCACGTTGTCGCCGAGGTGCTGCGCCACTTCGACCACGAGGTCGGGGGCGTCAACGTTGTTGGGGTTCTTGATCTCCAGGGCGGTGAGGATGTGCGGCAGCTTGCCCGGAGGAAACTCGACGTCCACGACGGCGCCGATGACCTGTTTTACCTTTCCGACGTTCTGGCTCATGTTTTTTCGCTCCCTTCCTCTTATCCTTTAAGCGCTTCAGCGCCGCCGACGATGTCCATCAACTCTCTGGTGATGGCAGTCTGCCGTGTCTTATTGTAAACCAGGGTCAGCGAGCCGATCATGTCGTCGCAGGCTCTGGTGGCATTGTCCATGGCGCTCATCCGCGCCGCGTGCTCGCTGGCCGAGGTGTCCAGGAGACCGCGGTAGATCTGCACCTTCACGAAGCGAGGCAGCAGTTCGGCCAGCAGTCCCACCACGTCGGGCTCGTAGATGTACTCGGTGCCCCCGGCGGCGGCTTCCTCGGCATCGGCACCGGCCTGCTGCGCCAGCGGCAGGATGGTGCGCTTCACAGGCACCTGTCTGGCCATGCTGATGAATTCGCCGAAGACCAGGATCACCTCGTCAAGCTCACCAGCGAGGTAAGCGTTGATCATCTCCAGACCCAGGGTGTTGGCCAGGGTGAAGTCGAAGCTGTTCATCTGGTCCGCGTAGGCCTTGACCACTTCATGACCGCTCTTGCGGGCGAAGTCGCGTCCCTTCTTGCCCACGCAGTAGTACTTCACGGTCTTGCCTTCGGCCGCCTTTTCACGGGCCAGCTGTCCGGCAGCCCTGATCATGTTGGAGTTGAAGCTGCCGCAAAGACCGCGGTCCGAGGTGATCAGCAGAATACCAACATTCTTGATCTCCTCGCGCACCACCAGCAACGGATGCGCACCCTCTTCCGCCTTGCCGGCCAGGTCCCCGAGCATTTCGTAGAACTTGTCGGCATAGGGGCGGAAGCGCTCGATGCGCTGCTGGGCGCCGCGCAGTTTCGCCGAGGCCACCATGTTCATGGCCTTGGTGATCTGCTTGGTCTTTTTGACGCCTGTGATTTTACGTTTTACGTCTTTCAGTGAAGGCATGGTTGGCTATCCCTCCTGGCGATTTGGGGCCCGGTGATTTAGGCCTGGAAAACCTTCTTGAACTCCTCAATCGCCGCCTTGAGCTTGCCTTCGATGGTCTCGTCGAGAACCTCTTTGGTCTTGATCGCGTCAAGCACGTCCGCTTTGGAATTACGCATGAACTCCAGCAGTTCGGTCTCGAACTTGCGGATGGCTTCCACGGGCACGTCGTCCATGAAGCCGCGGGTGGCGGCGTACATGGAGGTCACCTGCTCCTGGACCGGCATGGGCTGGTACTGGGGCTGCTTGAGCAGCTCCACCAGACGGGCGCCGCGGTTGAGCTTGGCCTGGGTGGCCTTGTCCAGGTCGGAGCCGAACTGGGCGAAGGCGGCCAGTTCGCGGTACTGGGCCAGGTCCAGACGCATGGTACCGGCCACCTGCTTCATGGCCTTGATCTGGGCGGCACCACCCACGCGGGAAACGGAGAGACCCACGTTGATGGCGGGGCGCACACCGGCGTAGAACAGGCTGGGCTCGAGGTACACCTGGCCGTCCGTAATGGAGATAACGTTGGTCGGGATGTACGCGGACACGTCGCCGGCCTGGGTCTCGATGATGGGCAGGGCGGTCAGCGAACCGGCGCCGCGGGAATCGTCGAGCTTGGCCGCGCGCTCCAGCAGACGGGAGTGCAAGTAGAACACGTCGCCGGGGAAGGCTTCGCGTCCCGGAGGCCGCCGCAGCAGCAGGGACATCTGACGATAGGCCACGGCCTGCTTGGAAAGGTCGTCGTAGATGATCAGGGCGTGACGGCCGCTGTCGCGGTAGTACTCGGCCATGGTGCAGCCGGAGTAGGCGGCGATGAACTGCAACGGCGCGGGCTCGGAGGCCGTGGCGGAGATGATGGTGGTGTACTCCATGGCGCCGTAGCGCTTCAGGATGTCGGCCACCAGGGCCACGTTGGCCTTCTTCTGGCCGATGGCCACGTAGAAGCAGTACACGTCCGTGTTCTTCTGGGCCAGGATGGCGTCGATACCGATGGCGGTCTTGCCCACCTGACGGTCGCCGATGATCAGCTCGCGCTGACCGCGGCCGATGGGGGTCATGGCGTCAACGGACTTCAGACCCGTGTAGCAGGGCTGATGCACGGACTTGCGCTGCACGATGCCGGGGGCCTTCAGTTCCACCGGGCGGATTTCCTTGGCATCGATGGGTCCGAGGCCGTCGATGGCCTCGCCCAGGGGGTTGATGACGCGGCCGGTGACGGCGTCGCCCACGGGCACGGAGAAGATCTTCCCGGTACGCTTCACCGGGTCGCCTTCCTTGATTTCGGTGCATTCGCCCAGCAGCGCCACACCCACGTTGTCCTCTTCCAGGTTGAGCACCATGCCCATCAGACCGCCGGGGAACTCCAGGAGTTCCATGGCCATGGCATTCTGCACGCCGTAGACGCGGGCGATACCGTCACCGACGTACAACACGGTACCGGTCTCGCTCATCTCGACCCGCTGCTCATAGTTCTGGATTTGATCCTCAATAATCTGGCTGATCTCTTCGGCTTTGATCTGCATGGCCCTATTCACCCCTCTTTATGTTTTCTTGCAGCATGCCGAGCTGTGCCCGCAGGCTCGCATCCATGATCATGTCCCCAACCTTGAGCACGACTCCGCCAAGGATGGAGGCATCGTGCGCGAAGTCCAAGACCAGCTTTTTGCCGGCCTGTTTCTCCAGAGCGTTCTTCAAGGCCGTCTGCTTGGCCTTGTCCAGCTTGATGGCGGTGACCAGCTCCCCGCGCACCACGCCCTGGGCGGCGTCCAGCAGCTCGCCGTACACGGCCGAGATGTCCGGCAGCGTGCCCAGGCGTTCCTTGTCGGCCAGCAGATAGCAGAAGTTGACCACCATGGGCGAAGCCTTGCCCTTGGCGAACAGCTTCTTGAGAATTTCCTTCTTCTCTTCCACCGCGAAGATGGGATTGCGGAAAATTCGCAGGAGCTCGGGGGCCTCATGCAGAAGCTTCACGATTCCTGCCAGGTCCTTGCCATAGGCGGCCAGCGCATCGGCACCTTTCTCTTGGCCGATGGCGAACAACGCCTTGGCGTACCGTCTCGCTACAATGTTCCCGGTCAATTGAACACCACCTTTGTTAAATATTTGTCAATCAGCTTCTCGTGCTCTTCCTTGGTGAGCTTGCTGGCCAAGGTCTTCTCGGCGGCCTTGATGATCTCTTCGGCAAGCTCCTTGCGCATGGCGTCCATGGCGTAGCGGGCTTCCTGCTCGCCGGTCAGCTGGGCCTGGCGCTTGATCTGCTCGGCCTGCTGCTTGGCCTTTTCGATGATGGCGGCCTTGAGGGTTTCGCCCTGCGCCTTGAACTCGGCAATGATCCGCTCGCGCTCGGTCTGCACGTCGGCGATGTTGCGCTCGACTTCGGCAAGGTTCTTCTCGGCCTCTTCCTTGCGGCGGGAGAGTTCGGAAAGCTCGGTTTCGATGTTGTAGCGCCGGGAGCTGAAGAAGCCGGCGATCTTCTTGCCCGCTGCCCACCAGATGATGCCGATGAAGACGATGAAGTTGATGATCCGGAATGCGAAGTTGCCCCAGTCGTTGCCATGCCCTTCACCGCCGGCCGCCCAGGCCCATGCGGCGCTGATCAGAATCAGAATGCATGTGTAGCCGAGAATCTTCAGACCTTTCAAAGTACCTTACCTCCTTGCCACCCTGCCCGGTTTACGAAAGGATTTTGGCCACAGCCTTCTTCGCCAAGGCCGGAACCTGCCCCTTGAGGCTGGTCATGGCTTCCTGCGATTGGGCAGTGATTTCGCTCCGCGCAGTGCTCAGGGTCTTTTGCGCTTCCGCACCGGCGGCACTGACGAGCTTCTTCTCCTCTGCCAAGGCTTCGTCCTTAAAACGAAGCCGCTCAGTGGTGCCGGCCTTGCGGGCCTCGTCCAGAGCGGCTTGGTAGTTCTTGAGCTTCTCGGCGGCAGTCTGCGTGAAGCGTTCGGTTTCGTTCATCAGGCCGGACATGACGCCCGTGCGCTTCTTGATGACCTCCCGGATAGGCCTGACAAGCAGAATGTTCAGGACTACCAGGGTGATAATGAAGTTGATGAACTGCACGAGTACGGTAATGTCAAGACTAATCATGCCGACCCCCGTCAAAGGTTGTGAATTTTAGTGCAAAATCAAGGCGCAAATAGCCAATTTTCCCCACCGTGTCAAAATGTTTTTGCTGCGGCCCTGATCCCGCGCGGGCCGTGCTCCCGCGAAACTAGGGACTGCCGATGGTTTCGCTGCTTTTTCCCGCATCCGCCACGGCTTCGCCGGGCACCCCCGCCTTCGCCTTGTCGCCGCCCACGAAGTCCAGGCGCTTGCCTGCCTTCTTGTCAGCCTTACCGCCGGACTGCCCCTGGCTCATGGACACGTCGCCTTCCAGCACCGCACCCTCCTCGATGACCAGGGAGGGGGTGTGCATGCTGCCCGTCAGGTTGGCGGTCTTGTGCAGCACCACCTTCTTGCCCGCCAGGATCTCGCCTTGCAGGTTGCCCGAGAGGATGAGCTGTCCCACCCGGATCTGCCCTTCCACCTTGGCGTCCTTGCCCACGATGAGCGTTCCTTCCGACTGGATCTCGCCCACAAAGGTGCCGTCGATGCGCACGGAGCCCTCGAAGTTCAGCTTGCCCTGATAGTGCGTTCCGGCGCCCAGGAAGGCATTGATCTCGTCTTTGGCCATGGATCTTGCTCCTTGAGGCTTGTTGCGTTGCACGGCGCCCGGGTGTCCGGCCTCACGACGTCTTGAACACGAAGCGTCGCATGGACACGTTGAGCACCAGTCCCACCAGGCAGAGGTTGACCACCGTGGTGCTGCCTCCATAGCTGATGAAGGGCAGCGGTATACCAACCACCGGCATGAGCCCCAGCACCATGCCCATGTTGATCACGATCTGCCAGAAAAAGTAAAAAAAGACCCCTGCCGCGAGAAAACTGCCGAAGCGGTCCTTGGCATCCCGGGCCGTGGAAAAGATGCTCAGCAGGAACAGGCAGAACAGCGTCAGCAGGGCCATGCACCCGATGAAACCCCATTCCTCTCCGAACACGGCCAGGGCGAAGTCCGTGTGCTTTTCCGGCAGAAACCGCAACTGGCTTTGCGTTCCTGCCAGAAAACCCTTGCCCCAAAGCTCCCCGGATCCAATGGCGATCTGGGACTGGATGATGTGGTAGCCCGAGCCTTGCGGGTCGCTGCCAGGGTCCAGGAAGGTCAGAATCCGCTGTTTCTGATAGTCCTTCAGCACGAACCAGCCCAGAGGCAACAACGGGGGCAGTACCACGGCCAGGGTCTTCATGACTCGCGGCGTCAGCCCTCTGTACAGGATGATGCCGCCCAATAGCAAGAGCAGGTTCAGTCCCGAGCCCAGGTCCGGCTGGCGGATGATCAGCAGCGCGGGCATGAGACCCAGCCCCATGATCAGGAACAGGCCCCCCCAGTCCAGCCGCCCGCTGCCGGACGAGACCAGCTTGGCCCCCAGAAACAACGTCGCGATCTTGGCGAACTCGCTGGGCTGCAGGTTGAAAAGCCCCAGGGAGAGCCACCGCTTGGCGCCATAGATGGTCACGCCCCACACCGGCACGGCCAGCAGCAGCAGCAGCGAGCCGATGAAGATGGGCCAGGCCAGCAGCTTGAAGTGCCGGTAGTCCAGGAGGGTGAAGCACAACAGCCCCCCCAGCCCCACCAGACCCCAGATCAATTGCCGGTGATAGTAGGGGTTGAGCGTCAACCCCTCTTCCAGTCGGAAGCCGCTGGCAGAGTAGAGGTTCATGATGCCCAGGGCGAAGAGCAAGGCCGTGAGCCCCAAAAGGGGCCAGTTCATGTAGGTCAGGAGTCTGCGGTCAAAGGGCATGGTCGATCCTCTACTGCGGCAAGCCGAATTCGAAGCCCTCGAGCAGAGGGGACACCTCTTCCTCATCACTCAGGCTGTGCACCGGGGGCAGATACGTTTCCGGAGTGTCTTCACTCGGAGGCGGGGTCCATTCCTGGACAGGGGCGCGCCCCTCCCGGCCTGGCTCGGGACCGAAAAGATACTCGTAGATGGACTTGACGATGGGACCGGCGGTTTCGCCACCGTGCCCCCCGTGTTCCACCATGACCACCACCACATACTCGTGCCCATCCTTGCGGCCCCAGGTGGCCAGCCAGGCGTGGTCCCGGTGCAGGTAGGGCATTTCGTGGGTCTTCTTGCGGATCTTGCCGATGCTCACCACCTGGGCCGTACCGGTCTTGCCGCCGATCTGGGCGTCGTGACGCCGGATGCGCCGGGCCGTGCCCGAACCGTGTTCCACGGTTTCCACCATGGAGGTGAGCAGGAGCTGACGGTAGTTTTCCGCCAGGGGCAAATCGCCCTGCACGATGGGGGTATCGCTGCGCACCAGGTTGGGCTTGAGAATGCGCCCCCCGTTGAGCAGGGCAGCGTAATAGCGCGCCACTTGCAGGGGCTGGGCCAGGGTGAAGCCCTGGCCGATGGACATGTTGAGGTTCTCGCCCCCGTGCCAGGGCTCGTTGAAACGCCGCCGTTTCCAGTCGCGGGTGGGCACCAGGCCCGGGTTCTCGCTGGGCAGGTCGATGCCCGTGAGCACGCCGAAGCCGCTGGCAAAGGCATACTTGCTCATGCGGTCCACGCCCAGCTTCTCCCCCACCTGGTAATAATAGACGTCGCAGGATTCAATCAGGGACTTGAGCAGGTTCACGGTGCCGTGCCCCCCTTTTTTCCAGCAGCGGAAGGTCACGCTGCCCAGCTTGTATTCGCCCCCACAGAAATAGGTGCGCGCCGGGGTCACGAACCCGTCGTGCAGGGCATTGCCCGCCACCACCAGCTTCCAGACCGAGCCCGGGGGGTAGACGCTCTGGATGGGGCGATTGAGCAAGGGACGCCGCGGGTGCTTGTTCAGGGCGGCCCAGCGCGGCCCGAAGGATTCGCCGGTGAAGATGTTGTTGTCGTAGGTGGGCGAGGTCACCAGGGCCAGCACCTGCCCCGTCTCGGGTTCGAGCACCACGGCGGAACCGGCCTTGCCTTCGAACAGCTCCAGCACGTGGGCCTGCAGCTTCAGGTCGATGGACAGGGTCACGTCCTGCCCCGACATGGGGCGCCGCAGCACCACGCTGTCCAGGCCGCGCCCGGTGGCGTCCACCTCCAGCTGACGCAACCCCTTGGCGCCGCGCAGGATGCCCTCGAAGACCTTTTCCACCCCCTGCTTGCCGATCATGTCGCCGGGGCGCAGGTCCTTGTCCTGGACCAGGTCCTCCTTGTCCGCCTCCAGCAGATAGCCCAACACGTTGGAGACCACGGGACCATAGGGGTAGATCCTGCGGGGGCGGATGCTGATTTCCAACCCCGGCCAATACACGGCATTGGCCTCGATGCGCGACACCAGGTCGAAGGAGATGTCCGAGACCAGGGTCATGCGCTCGAAGGGCTTGACCTGGGATCTGAGCTGCTCGAAGCGGCGCTCCAGGGCCTTGTAGCCGATGCCGGTCCAGCGGCTGATCTGCTCCAGGGTGGCGGGCACGTCGCGGCAGTCCTCGCGTACCAGGGTCAGGGCGTAGCCGGGGTGGTTGAGGGCCAGGAGGATGCCGTTGCGGTCTCGGATGGCCCCTCTGGGGGCGTAAATCAGCTCGCGCCGGAGCTGGTTCTCCCGGGCCAGGCGGCTGAACTCCTCGCCCCTGTGGACCTGCAGATACCAGAAACGCAGGGCGAAGACGAAAAAGACGCAGAGCACCAGCAGCTGCAGGAGGATGAGCCCCACCCTGGGCGGCGCCTGGTGCTCGGTTTCATGCAGATATGGCATCGTTGTCCCGGGAGAAGCGCAAAGGGCTCACGAGGGTCCAGATGAGGGGAAAGAGCAGGGCCTGGAGAACGCACTCGAAAAAGAGCCGCTCGTGGGTCACCTGGTAGTTCTGCAGGGTGGCGAGGAGCACCACCAGCAGGTAGCGCCAGGCACCCATGACCCCGCCCATGATGATCACGAAAAAGAGGTTGCGGGCCTGGAACAGCCAGCGGCCGAGAAAAAACATGGCGATGAGCGCGGAGTACCAGAGAATGCCCGAACCGAAGGCCAGGGAACCGGTGCCCTCCTGGATCAGGATGCAGGCCCCGAGCAGCCAGAGGGTCTGGGAGAGCCGCTCCTCCTGCAGGCTGATGAGCAGCCCCACCATGAGCAGGTCCACTCCCGGGATGAAGCTCTGCCCCCAGATGCCGCAGAGGATGAAGCCGAGCCACCAGAAGAGATTGCGGTAATTCATGCGCTCGAACTCCCTGCCCGGAGGCGTTGCGGGGCCGGAGGGGCTGCCACCCCGCCCATGGGGGGGCGCCGCCGCGTCACGGCAGCCGCTGCAGCGAGCCGCTGGAGCCGCTGGCCAGGTTTTCGCGTCTCAGGAGCAGCACCTCTTCGAGGTTCTTCACGTCGATGAGCAGCTCGGCCCAGACATCCAGAAACAGGCTGATTTCCGAGCGCTCCACGCGGGTGATGCGGGCCACGGGCAGCCCCTTGGGAAATGTGTCGTCGAGCCCCGAGGTGATCAGCAGTTCCCCGGCCTCCACGGTGGCGTTGAGAGGCACGTAGAGTACCTGCAGCAGCTCGTCCGGCCCCTTGCCCGCCAGGATGCCCTGGGTGCGGTGGGTCTGCCCCAGCACGGAGAGCTTGCTGTTGAGGTCCGTGGCCAGGAGTACCGTGGAAAAGAAGGGGCTGACGCGCAGCACCTTGCCCACCACGCCCTCGTGGGTGACCACGGGGGTGTTGACCTGGATGCCCGCCATGGTGCCCTTGTCCACCAGCAGGGTTTCCAGGGCCGCGTGGGGGCCGAGGCGATAGGCCACCACCCTCCCCCCTTGGCTTTTCCAGTGGGGGGGCGGTTCGAAGGACAGCAGCGAGCGCAGGCGTTTGACCTCGGCGGCTTCCTCCCGGCTCACCACCAGGGCCGAGGAGATCTGCTGCAGTTTTTCGTGCAGCACCTCGTTCTCCCGCTGGACCTTGGCCAGGTGGATGTAGTTGTCCGAAAAGCGCGCGGCCCTGGCAGCCACCAGTTTGCCCGGCAGGAGCGTCCACCCCACGAACTCCAGGCCGGAATAGGTGGCCAGGGAGTCCAGGTAACCGGTGCGCACGTTCCAGGTATACAGGCTCAGGTAGGAGAACAGGGCCAGCAGCAGGATCAGGACGAATCGTCTGGACACGAGCTTAATCTATGGTTACCTCCTTGAGGATATCCAACGAATCGAGGGCCCTACCCGAGCCAAGCACCACCGTGGACAAAGGATCGTCCACCACGGTGATGGGCAGGGAGGTCTCCTCGCGCAGCAATTGGTCCAGCCCCTTGAGCAGCGCGCCGCCCCCTGTGAGCACGATGCCACGGTCCACGATGTCCGCGGCCAGCTCGGGCGGGGTCTGTTCCAGGGCCACGCGGACGGCCTGGACAATGGCGTCCACCCGTTCCGACAGGGCCTTGCGGATTTCCTCGGAGGTGATGGGGATGTTCTGCGGGATGCCCGAGACCAGGTCGCGCCCCTTGACCTCCATCTCCTCTTCCTGGGCCAGAGGATAGGCGGAACCGATCTTGACCTTGATCTCCTCGGCCGTGCTTTCGCCGATGAGCATGTTGTACTTGCGCTTGACGTGGGTCATGATGGCT
>CAZNSV010000088.1:0-10107 GCA_964575775.1 uncultured Desulfovibrionaceae bacterium | reverse complement strand
CTAATGAACAAACGTTTTTCTTTGGTCAACGCTTTCCGGAAAAGAATTTTGCCATAACCAATACAATACGCACCCTTTCTCGTAAAGTTGTTCTCGGTGGAAGGAGCGAATTTTTTCCGGCTCTTGCGCGGCGTGGTGCCCCGCCGAGGCGAACCCAACGACGGGCAGCCCCAAACGAAACGGGGTGGCCACACCCGGAGGCAGACATGAGCATGACCCCTTTGCTTGGCAGGCGAGCGTTTCTGCGTACCGGCCTGGTCTGTTTCTGCGGCCTGGCCCTGCCGCTGGCCGTGCCGTTGCGGCTGGGAGCGGATGATGACCTCTGGTCGGAGGAGGCAAGCGAGGAGCAGTTGCTGGAAGAATTCGCAGCGGCCGCGGTGGAGGCCGAGGCACTTCTGGCGGGGCGCACCTCGGCGCAGCTGGCCCAGGGCTTTGCCCGGGACTGCGAGGCGGCATACGCGGCCCTGCTGCCTGAGCTGCCGGTGATCAGCCCCATGGTTGCGGACCTGGAGAACCGGAATGCCGATTCCCTGCACAAGGCAGCCTGGCTGGCCGCCCTGACCAGGGGGCTCCAGGCCCGGGGGCTGGGGGTCGGGGATGCGGGGCGGTTGTTCTACGATATGAACCAGCGGCAGTGGGCCACCGTGCCCCTGGTGGAAGCCAGGGCCATGGGCGCGTCGTTCTTCAGTCCGCAGCACGTGCAGTATCTGCGGCTCTGGGCGGACTGGACCCAGGAGCGCCGCTACCCCGGCGACTGGGTGGCGCGGTTCGTGCCCGGGCAGGAGGGGGCGGACGGTTTCGATCTGGGCTACGACTACAGCGTCTGCGGCGCCCTGGAGTTCTTTCGCGGCCAGGGGCTGGAGGCGGTGGCGCCCTATTTCTGCCTCAACGACTTCATCGCCGCCGAGCGCCTGGGCACCGGACTCACCCGGCGTCACACCCTGGCCCAGGGGGATGAGCTCTGCGACTTCCGCTACAAGCAGGGGCGCGTCGTCACCCAGAACTGGGACACGGAAGTGCCGCGCTTCTCCACCGCCAGGGGCTGAGGCTCACTTGCCGATGCAGAAGCGGTCGAAGATGCCCTGCAGGACCTCTTCGGGGGCGATCTCGCCCGTGACCTCCGCCAGGTGGCGCAGGGCCGCCTCGAGCCGGACGTCCAGGAGCTCGTAAACCTGCCCCTGCCGGAGCTCGTTCCGCAGGGCCTGCAGCTCTTCCAGGGCCAGGGCCAGGGCCTGGCTCTGGCGCAGGTTGGGCGCCAGTTCGTCCGCCGGGGGGCTGTCGGCCAGGCGCTGGCGCAGGCGCTGGGTCAGCCGTTCCAGCCCGACCCCGGTCTTGGCCGAGACGGCGAGCACCTCGTAGCCCAGGCCTGCCAGTTCTCTGGCTGCCGGAGCTTCGGGCGCGGTCTCGCACTTGTTGCACAGGGCCAGGACCCGTTCCGGGGGCAGTTGCGCCAGGAGTCGCCGCTCCTCGTCATGCAGGGGCAGGGCCGCGTCGTGCACCAGCAGCACCAGATCGGCCTTGGCGGCGAGGTCCCGGCTGCGTGCCAGGCCCTGCCGCTCCACGATGTCGCCGGTCTCGCGCAACCCGGCGGTATCCACCAGACGCAGGGGCAGGCCGTCCAGGAGCAGGGGTTCCTCCAGATAGTCGCGAGTGGTGCCGGGCACGGGCGTGACAATGGCCCGCTCGAAGCCGAGCAGGGCGTTGAGCAGGCTGGATTTCCCAGCGTTGACCGCCCCCGCCAGGACCACCAGCACCCCCTCGCGCCAGGCCCGGGCCCGGCCATGGGCCGCCAGCAGGGCCGCCAGGGAATCCAGGGGCGCGTGCAGCATGGCGTCCAACTCGGCGGCCGAGGCTTCGGGCAGGTCCTCCTCGGAAAAATCCAAAGCCAGACACAGCTTTTCCTTGAGCGCCAGGAGCTCGGCACGCAGGCCTTGGATCCGCACCCCAAGGGCGCCGGAGAGCTTGGCCTGAGCCAGGCGCAACCCTTCGCGGCAAGGGGCGGCAATGGCCTCGGCCACGGCTTCGGCCTGGGTCAGGTCCAGCTTGCCGTTGAGAAAGGCCCGTTTGGTGAACTCGCCCGGTCGGGCCGTGCGGGCACCGCAGGCCAGCACCGCCTCCAGCACGGCGGCGAGAATGGCGCGCCCCCCGTGGCAGTGGAACTCCACCACGTCCTCGCCGGTGTAGGAGTGGGGCCCAGGCATCCATGCCAGGAGCACCTCGTCGATACAGTCACCGGGAATGTAGGTGTGAGGCGCGCTGTCCGGCCGGGCAGTGGGCGTCGTCAGATGCCCATGGTGCAGATAGCGGGGGCGCAAGCCCTTGAAGTGTGGGCTGGAGGAGCGGAACAAGCGCAGGGCGAGGGCAGCGGCCTCGGGACCGCTGACGCGCACGATGCCCACGCCGCCCACACCGGGCGCCGTGGCCACGGCGGCGATGGTCTCCCCGCTGCCGGGGGGTGCCGCATGAGGAGGGAGTTGGGGCATGGCCAGATCCGGGCGGCAAAGGGTTCCGGTCGTGCAGGGCGACCAAAAAGAAAACGGTTCCGCACGTTGGGGCCTGTGCGGAACCGTGCTGCATTCCCGAGGGGCAAGGGCCGCCGGTCAGGACCGGACAGGGCCGGGCGACGCGCTAGCGCATTTTCGCCTTGAAGCAAGGCTCCCTCTTGAAACAAGTATCAATTGTTTCAGGAAAATGCATAAGAGCATCTAGCCCTTTACTAAGGGTAACATGCTCTAATCCGCGCTGCTTTGCGTCAGTGCTTCTTCATCCCGGTGGGGGCGTCTGTCATGGTTTCCGCCCGAGCGCTTGGGCAGAATGAGTACCCTCTTGAGCGGACCGTCACCCTTGCTCCGGGTGATGATGCTCTCGTCCTCCTGCAGGGCCACGTGCACCAGGCGGCGATGGTAGGAGCTCAGCGGCTTGGTGCTCTGGGGCTTGCCCTGGGCCTTGACCTTTTCCGCCAGGTGCAGGGCCAGCTGGCGGAGGTTGTCGTCCTGGCGCTCGCGATAATCGCCCGTGTCCACCTGGACCTTGATGGGATCCTGGACCTTGTTGGCCACGATGCGGTTGACGAGGTACTGCACCGCGGCCAGGGTCTGGCCCTCGCGGCCGATGAGCAGGCCGGAGTTTTCGTCGTCGCGGATGGTGACGCGCACCCGGCCCGGTGCCTCGATCTCCACGTCGATGTCGGGATAGCGGATGATGGTGGAGACGATGCGGTCCACCACGGTGGTGATCATGGCCTTGAGCTCGGCGCCGTTGTCGCGGCGGCGGGCCTGAATGCGTGCCTTCTTGGTGCCGACCAGGCCGAAGATGCCCCCTTTAGCTTCGGCGATGATCTCGATTTCAAGCCTGTCGCGATCGCTGTCAAAGTGCTCGCAGGCCAGGGCGATGGCGTCGTCGATGGTTTTCCCTTCGAATTCCTTGTACTCGCTCATGCGGACTCCTTGCACCCCCGTTGCGCGGGTGGCTCAGGCTGCGGACGAGACGTCCGGGATCAGGATTTCCTGAGCATCCACCACTGCTGCGCGATGGAGAGAACGTTGTTTGTCAGCCAGTAGACCACCAGACCTGCAGGGAAGTTCAGGAAGATGAACGTGAAGAAGATGGGCATGAACAGCATGATCTTGGCCTGGGTGGGATCCCCGGGCGCGGGCGTCATCTTCTGTTGCAGAAACATGGTGGCGCCCATGATGATGGGCGTGATGTAAAACGGGTCTTTGACGGAAAGGTCGGCCAGCCAGATGATGTCCGTGAAGGGCAGGTAGGTGATGAAGGCGGCGTGGCGCAGTTCCAGGGAGTTGAGCAGGGCCTGGTAGAGCCCGATGAACACGGGAATCTGCAGCAGCATGGGCAGACAGCCGCCGGCGGGATTGACCTTGTAGGTCTTGTAGAGCTGCATCATCTCTTCGTTCATCTTCTGCCGATCGTCTTTGTGCTTCTCGCGGATCTTGGTCATCATGGGCTGCAGCTTCTTGAGCTGCTCCATGGACTTGTAGCTTTTCTGCGAGAGAGGCCACAGCAGGAGCTTGATGAAGAAGGTAAGAATGATGATGGAAATTCCGTAGTTGCCCACATACTTGTCGATGAAGTTGAGCCCCACCAGCAGGGGCTTGGCGATGAAGTCGAACCAGCCCATGTCCACGGCCAGGGCCAGCTCGTTGGGGGCCTGTTCCAGCAGGGCCTGCTGCTTGGGCCCCATGAAGTAGGTGCATTCGTAGGTCTGTTCACGGCCGGGGTCGAGGGCGCCCAGGGGCTGGTCCAGCACCAGGTGGTAGATGTCGTCCTGGAGCCGGGCCCGGAACACGGGCTGCATGTCGTCGGGCTGGCCCAGCGGGGGCAGCATGGCCAGGATGAAGTAGTTGCTCTGCAGGGCGCCCCATTTGACGTTGAAGTCGCGGACGAACCACTCCTTGCGCAGGGTCTTGACGCTGTTTTCCTCGTCGCGACCGGAAGCGGAGAGCGCGGCCACGCTGGTGGGATTGTAGTCGTTGCCCTCTGCGGTGAGGGTGGTGGTGTTGATGCTGAAGCCCAGGGAACCCTTGATGCGGTTTTCGCCGGAGTTGTGGATGGTCACCTTGTCCTTGATCAGGTAGGTGGCGGCGTCGAAGCTCAGCTCGCGGGTGATGCGCACGTCGCCCAGGGTACCGGTGAGGGTCAGGCTCTGGGTGCCGCCCTCCTGGAGGGTGAGATCGCCCCCCGTGAAAGGGTCCCACTGGGGCGTGCCGCCCAGGATCAACTGCAGGGGGCGGGTCTGCACCGCCTTGGGGCTGATGAGGTTCACATCCGGCGAGTCGGGCTCGATGGTGGCCTTGAAACCGTGCAGTTCGAAGGCTTCCAGGATGCCCCCGGCGGTGTTGATCACGGCATGGTACAGGGGGGTGCTCACATTGAGGCTACGCCCGGCCTGCAGCGGAGCCCCGGCCTGGGGCGCGGCTGCACTCTGCCCCAGTTCCACGGTGGAAGAGGGTGCGGCCGGTGCGCTTTCCAGACCCACGGTGCCCGGAGCGGCGGACGGAGCGCTTTCTTCGGTCTGAGGCTTGGCTTGCTGCGGGGGCGGTGTATACTGGGGCTGAAAAAAGTAGGTCCAGACACCGAGGACGATCATGGAAAGGGCAATGGCGAGGACGACGCGTTTCAGGTCCATAAGCGCTTACTGGCTCCTCGTTTGGCTCGGCTTGATAACGGCCGACTTGATGAAAAAGGGCAGGGTAAAGGTCTCCGGAACTGGATCATAACCACCCCTGCACAAGGGTTGGCAGCGTAACACCCGCAGGACGCTCAACAGGAGCCCCCGGAGGACGCCGAAACGCAGGACCGCCTCCTGGGCGTATTCCGAGCAAGTGGGTCGGAATCTGCACCCGGGGGGCAGAAAAGGCGAGAGACAATACTTGTAGGCCCTCAAGGCCTGGATCACTACGCTTCGCATGCCGACCGTTTCACTGGGCGCCGGGAAGTGCCGGGTCTGCCTGAGGGCCGGTCGCACGTTGCTGACCGACGCTGCTCCCCGCCGCCTTGCGCAGCACGGGCAGCAACTCCTGCGTCACCTTTTCCAGGGTCAGGGCCTGGATGTCGATCCCCCGCTTGGGCACGACAGCCAGATCCCAGCCCGGTCCCAACACGGCGCTGTTACAACGAAAAAATTCGCGGATCAACCGCTTGACCCGGTTGCGCCGTACGGCGTTTCCCGTCTTCCTGCCCACACCGGCGCCGCAACGCGATGGCAGATCCGCGCACGGTCTGGGCAGGATGAAGACGATGAAACTTCTGGAGATGAGACGGCGACCATGGTCGTAACAGGCAACGAACTCCGGCCGCCGCAACAACCGGTGTTCGCGGGGGTGGCCTAAACGGCCAGGTTTTTGCGGCCCTTGGCGCGACGACGGCGCAGGATCGCACGTCCTCCCCGGGTCCGCGACCGGACCAGGAAGCCGTGGGTGCGCTGGCGCCTGGTTTTGCTGGGCTGATATGTGCGCTTGCTCATGCTGCGACTCCTTGTGCAATGGTGTTCTCGTGTGGTTCCAAACCGCCATGTGTTTCAGCCACGGCGTTTTCAAGACCCGTGGGCCTTCAAAAAAAAGAAACATATACATTTTGCACCCGCTCCGCAAGTCTCTTTCTAGACTCCAGCCGCGATTTTTACTCAGCCCACCCCGTTCAGGGGCGTTTCAAGGCCCCAATCCGCCGAGCCGAGAGACCTCGCGTTGGCAACATCACGTTTTTACACGTATAATTTCTTGGTCGTCGCTTCGGTTCAAGCACGCCATGACCGTGGGCCAATGGCCAGCAGGGCCAGGGACGGCTTGCAGGAAAGCCGCGATTGACCTGCGGGGCAAAGCATGCAAGAAAAGAGCATGGCTCGAAATACTTTTTTCAACGGAATGCGTCGCGTCTGGGCTTCCGGCCGGCTGCTTTGTCTGCGCAGGGCCTGGTGTCTCTGTCTGCTGGGCCTGGCAGCCCTGTCCCTGGCCGGACAGCTCTGGGCCAAGGCGGCCGAGGCCCCGGTGCGGGTCCTGCTGGTGGAGCTCCAAGGTCCCGTGACTCCGGCCCAGGTGGATCTCCTGGAGGAGGCCCTGGCCCGTTGCGTGGAGGAGGAACGCCAGATTCTGCTCATCCGGCTGGACACCCCGGGGGGGCTGGTGGACTCCATGCGCGTCATGGTCAAGGACATCCTCAACGCCCCCGTTCCGGTCCTGATCTGGGTGGGGCCTTCCGGAGCCCATGCCGCCAGTGCCGGTGTCTTTCTCGTGGCCGCCTCCAATCTGGCAGCCATGGCGCCCCAGACCACCATCGGGGCCGCCTCGCCCGTGGACATTCAGGGCCAGGACACCCAGGAGACCATGGGCCGCAAGATCAAGAGCGACCTCATGGGCCTCTTGCGCGGCGTGGCCAAGGAGCGGGGGCGCAACCTGGAGTGGTACGAGCGCTCCGTGGAGGAGGCCGTGAGCGCCACGGCCCAGGAGGCCGTGCTGGAGCGGGTGGTGGAGTTCGTGGCCCTGGATCCCATGGATTTCCTGGAGCAGGCCGGGGCGCGCGGCATCAGTCACCAGGGCACGGTCCTGCGTTTCTTCCCCGACGAGGTGCGCCTGGAAACCCACGAGCCGGGTCTGCGCTACCGGTTCCTCTCCTGGCTGCTGCACCCGCAGATCGCCTACCTGCTCCTGCTGGGCGGCATGGCCGGGCTCTTTTTCGAGATCAACACCCCCGGCGCGGTCTTTCCCGGCGTGCTCGGTGGGCTCTGCCTCCTGCTGGGGCTCTACGCCCTCTCCGTGCTGCCCACCAATGCCGCGGGTATCCTGCTCCTGCTCTTTTCCCTGGTGCTCTTTCTCCTTGAAATCAAGATCGTCAGCCACGGCCTGCTCTCCGTGGCCGCCGTGGTGGCCATGTTCATCGGCTCCATGCTCCTGGTCAAGCCGGGGCAGGGCTTTTCCAGAATCCCCCTGGGCATGGTGGTGACCACCGTGGGGGGTGTGAGCGTGCTGGTGGGGACCTGTCTTTACTATGTGGGGCGCTCCCTGCGCCGCCCCCCGGCCACCGGCGTGGAGCACATGGTGGGCAGCGTCGCCGAAGTGCGCAGCTGGCAGGAGCGCTCCGGCCTGGTCTTTGCGGACGGGGCCGTCTGGAGCGCCCGTAGCGCTGAGCCCCGGCCCCTGGAAAAGGGGCAGCGGGTGCGCATCCTGCGCGTGCAGGGCCTGACCCTGGACGTCGAACCCCTGCCGGAGCCGTCGGCTTCCGCAGAGAACCCTTGATAAGGAGTGAGGCATGGTTACCTGGTTGCCCCTGCTGATCATCGTCGTGACCTTTCTCTATGCGGCACTCAAGGTGCTCAACGAATACGAGCGGGCCGTGATCTTCCGGCTGGGGCGCGTCATCGCGGCCAAAGGCCCGGGCCTGATCATCCTCATCCCGGTCATCGACCGCATGGTGCGGGTCAGTTTGCGGGTCAAGACCCTGGACGTGCCCAACCAGGACGTGATCACCCGGGACAACGTGAGCATCAAGGTCAATGCCGTGATCTATTTCCGGGTGGTGGACCCCACGCGCTCGGTCATCGAGGTGGAGGACTACCTCTTCGCCACCTCCCAGCTGGCCCAGACCACCCTACGCAGCGTCTGCGGCGGCGTGGAACTGGACGACATCCTGTCCCACCGGGACGAGGTGAACAACCGGGTCCAGAGTATTCTGGACCAGCAGACCGATCCCTGGGGCATCAAGGTCCTGTCCGTGGAGCTGAAGCACATCGACCTGCCCCAGGAAATGCAGCGCGCCATGGCCAAGCAGGCCGAGGCCGAGCGTGAACGCCGGGCCAAGGTCATCAATGCCGAGGGTGAATTCCAGGCCGCCGAACGCCTGTCCCAGGCCGCCCAGATCATCGGACGCCACCCCGAGGCCCTGCAGCTGCGCTATCTGCAGACCATGCGCGAGATGAGCTCCGAGAGCAAGGCCACGGTCATCCCCATCCCCTTGGACCTGATCGGCTTGTTGCGCCAATCCGGCCTGGCTGGGGCTCCGGTGCCCCCAAAAGTCGATGCAGGGGAAGGCTGAGGCGATGCCCAGGAGCGTGGTGCGCGTGCCTCTGGAGGATGACGCCGCAGCCTTGCGCCTGGCCCTGGAGCGGTTGGATCTGGGGCCCGAACTGGCGGCGCGGCCGCGCATCCTGCTCAAGCCCAACCTGGTCAACAGTTCGCGCTACCCCGTGACCACGCGGGCGGCGTTCTGCGGCGCGCTCATCGACGTGCTGCGGGAGCTGGGCGACCCGGAGATCGTCATTGCCGAGGGCTGCGGTGACCAGCACCTGGAGACGGACGCCGTGTTCGCGGCCCTGGGCTACACGGCCCTGGCCCGGGCCAAGGGGGTGCGGCTGCTGGACCTGAACCACGCCCCCTTGCGGACCTTGCAGGACCCTGGCCGCACGGTCTTCAAGGAGCTGCACCTGCCCGAGGTGCTCTTCACCCACTACGTGATTTCCCTGCCCGTGCTCAAGGCCCACTCCCTGGCCGGGATCACGGGCGCTCTCAAGAACATGCTGGGCGCGGCGCCCCCGCAGTATTACGCGGGGCGGCACGGTACCTGGAAAAAAGCCGTGTTCCACCAGCGGATGCAGGAATCCGTGGCCGACCTCTGCGCCTATCGCAGTCCGGACCTGTCGCTCATGGATGCCGGGGTGGGCCTGCGGGAGTATCACCTCGGGGGGGCGCGGCTGGACCCCCCCGCCGGATTGCTGCTGGCCGGGCGCGACCCCTGGGCCGTGGACCGCGCGGCCGCGGAACTGCTGGGCCTGGACTGGCGCGGCATCGGCCACCTGCACAAACCCAACTGAAGCGCCGCCGTCGCACCGCAGGGGCGAAAAAAAGCGGGAGCAGCATCGGGGTGACCCGGCTGCTCCCGCTGGGAGTCATGGTGTGCGCCTGGGAGGGGTGGCTACTGGGCGGTTACGCCCTGCCGCCGGCTTCCCGGGCAGG
The DNA here is from genome assembly GCA_964575775.1 of uncultured Desulfovibrionaceae bacterium. Lineage (GTDB taxonomy): Bacteria > Desulfobacterota > Desulfovibrionia > Desulfovibrionales > Desulfovibrionaceae > CAZFCK01. The sequence continues at coordinate 646 of CAZNSV010000088.1, read as the reverse complement.
GGCGCGACGCGCACCGCTCTTGGCCTTGGGGCTGTAGCTTCCGGCCTCGGGCCTGGCGTCGCGGCGGCCCTGGGGCTTGGGCTTGCCGGAGTCGGCGAAGCGGGCCGCGGGGCGGGAGTCGTTGCCGTTGCCGGAAGAAGCGCCGTTGCCGGAGCGGCTGCCGCTTCTGGCCGGAGCCTGGCTGCGGCTCCCGGCATTCTGGCCGGAACCGGAGCGGCGGTCGTTGCGCCGTCCGCGATAGTTGAGGCGCTCCGTCTCTTCGCGGATGGCCAGGGTTTCTTCCCTGGTGGGCGCGACCTGGTAATCGAAGCCGTCGATGGTGCGGCGCTCGATGGGCTTGCCCAGGAGCCGCTCCACAGACAGGAGCATGCGCTGGTCTTCGCGCGTGGTCAGGCTGCAGGCCTCGCCCTTGCGCTCGGCGCGACCGGTGCGGCCGATGCGGTGGGTGTAGGTCTCGGGGGTGTCGGGCATGTCGTAGTTGATCACCTGACCCACGGCGCTGACGTCGATACCCCGGGCCGCGATGTCCGTGGCCACCAGCACGGTGCAACTGCCCCTGCGGAAGGCGTCCAGGGTGGACTGGCGCTTGTTCTGGGAGAGGTTGCCCTGCAGGGAGGCGGCCTTGTGGCCGGCGCGCTGCAGCTGC
>CAZNSV010000087.1:0-10116 GCA_964575775.1 uncultured Desulfovibrionaceae bacterium | reverse complement strand
CAGCGAGGGCAGACTTTGTCCCCTTCGTACGGACACGTCAAGCCGGGGGCGCATCCAACGTTCCCTGCGGCTTTTATTGTGCTTTTCTGAACGCAAAGGTGGTTTTCAGCATTGACCTTTGCGCCGCAACCCGGCTACTATGCGCGCACGCAAACCGTCTGTCACCGGGTCCCGCCCATTTCTTTGGAGATGCTGCATGCGATTCCTCATAGTAGACGACGACTTTGACAGCCGCAAACTGCTGCAGAAAATCCTGCGCCCCTATGGGGAGTGCGAGGTGGCCGTGGACGGTGAGGAAGGAGTGGAAGCCTTCAGGACAGCGCTGAAGGAAGGCGACCCCTACGACCTTATCAGTCTGGACATCCTCATGCCCAATCTCGACGGTCAGCAGGCCCTGCGGGAAATCCGCGAAATCGAGAAAGAACACGACGTACCCCAGGACAAGCTGGTCAAGGTGATCATGATCACCGGACTGGACGACTCCCAGGAAGTGCACGACGCCTTTTTCCTGGGCGACGCCACCTCCTACATCGTCAAGCCCATCCGCAAATCCATCCTGCTGGACGAAATCCGTTCCCTGGGCCTGGACCTCAAGGAGCCTGCCTGAAGCGGCCGGGGCTCGCCCCCTGACGGATATCGCACTGCTCCCGCACGGCCTTTTGACATGGCCTGCCTGAAACCGTATATTTCGACGCTGTCCGCCCCACGGCCCTGAACAGGGCCCGCGGCGGCAGTGCGTTCCCTCAACACCAGTCCCAACAGTCCCATGGAGACCCCCGCATGATTCCGGACACCCTTTTGTATACCAGTTCCCATGAATGGCTGCGCCTGGAGGGCGACAGCGCCGTGGTGGGCATCACCCACTTCGCCCAGGAGCAGTTGGGCGACCTGACCTTCGTGGAGCTCCCTGCCGTGGGGACCGCGCTGCGGCAGGGGCAGGAGATGGGCACCGTGGAATCCGTCAAGGCCGCCAGCGAGATCTACGCCCCGGCCAGCGGCACCGTGAGCGCCGTGAACAGTGCCCTGGAGGACAACCCCGGCCTGGTGAACCAGGACCCCTACGGCGAAGGTTGGCTGGTCAAGCTGGACCTGGACGGCGCTCCGGATAACCTGCTCAGCGCCGCGCAGTACCAGGAGTTGGTGGAGTCCTCGGCCCACTAGTCCGCCGCCTCCCGCTCCCGCGCCGCCCCACACTCCCTGCCCGGCGGTACCCTGCCGCCGGCCCTTGTCAGGAGCCTGCCGCCATGCCCTTTGTGCCGCATACGCCGGAACAAGTCGCGGACATGCTCGCCCTCATCGGCGTGCAATCCCTCGAAGACCTCTTTGCAGACATCCCACCGCACATGCGCCCCAAGAGCTTCGCCTTGCCCAAGGGGCAGAGCGAGCTCGCGGTCTGCCGCCGCATCCAGCAGCTGGCGGCCAAGAACAAGACCGACCTGGTGAGCTTTCTGGGCGCCGGGTTCTACGACCACCACATCCCCAGCGCCATCGACGCCCTGCTCGGGCGCGGGGAGTTCTACACCGCCTACACCCCGTACCAGCCCGAGGCCTCCCAGGGCACCCTGCAGGCCATCTTCGAGTACCAGACCGCCATGTGCCGCCTGCTGGAGATGGACTGCGCCAACGCCTCGGTTTACGACGGCGGCTCGGCCCTGTTCGAGGCCATGATGATGGCCCTGCGCAAGACCCACCGCAGCAAGCTGGTCATGGACGAGGCCCTGAGCCCCATCTACCGCACCATGCTCGTGAGCTACACCTCCAACCTGCAGCTGGAGCTGGTCACCGTGCCCCAGAAGCGGGGCGTCTCGGACCTGGAGGCCCTCATGGCCGCCGTGGACGATGACTGCGCCGCCGTGGTGGTCCAGAACCCCAACTTCTTCGGCGCGGTGAGCGACTTCACCGCCCTCTTCAGCCATGCCGAAGCCAAGGGCGCGGTCTCCGTCATCGCCGTGTACCCCGTGCTCCAGTCCGTGCTGCAAACGCCGGGGGCCATGGGCGCGGACATCGCCGTGGCCGAGGGCCAGAGCCTGGGCCTGCCGTTGTCCTTCGGCGGGCCCTACCTGGGCGTCATGGCCTGCACCAAGGAGCTGGTCCGCCAGATGCCGGGGCGCATCGTGGGGCGCACCACCGAACTCGCCCCTTCCGGCCGCCCGGGCTACGTCCTGACCCTGCAGGCCCGCGAGCAGCACATCCGCCGGGCCAAGGCCACGTCCAACATCTGCTCCAACCAGGCCCTCTGCGCCCTGCGCGCCCTGCTGCACGTGTGCCTGCTGGGCCCCGAGGGGCTGCGCCGCACCGCCGGCCTCAGCATCGAGCGCGCCCACTACGCCGCCAGGCGCCTCACGGCCCTGCCCGGCGTGTCCCTGTTCAACGACGCGCCCTTCGGCAACGAGTTCGCCCTGGAGCTGCCCGTGAGCGCCTTCGAGGTGGTGGACCGGCTCACCCCGCGCGGCGTGGTGCCTGGCTTCCCCCTGGGGGGCTACTACCCCGGCCTGGACAACGTGCTCCTGGTGGCCTGCACCGAAAAACACAGCTTCGAGGACCTGGGCATCCTGGCGGAAATGATCGGAGGTTTACTATGAGCATCGACACCGTGTTCAAGAAGTCCGTGCCCGGCCGTCTGGGCGCCGTGCCCGAACCGCCCCTGCAGGGACCCGAGGCCTTTCTGCCCCAGGAACTGCTGCGCAAGACGCCCCCTGCCCTGCCCGAGCTCTCGGAGCTGGACGTGGTGCGGCACTTCACGGAGCTGTCGCGGTTGAACTTCGGGGTGGACGGCAACTTCTACCCCCTGGGCTCCTGCACCATGAAGTACAACCCCAAATTCATGGAGCGCGTGGCCGCCCTGCCCGGGTTCGCGGACCTGCACCCCCTCATGGCGCAGCTCAAGGGCGCCGGGCACTACACCCAGGGCGCCCTGGAGGTGATGTACGAGAGCGAGCGCCTGCTCTGCGAGATCACGGGCATGGACGCCTTTACCCTGCACCCCATGGCCGGAGCCCACGGCGAACTCACCGGGGTCATGCTCATCGCGGCCTACCACAAGGACAAGGGCAACAAGAAGACCAAGGTCATCTGCCCGGACTCCGCCCACGGCACCAACCCCGCCTCCGCGGCCCTGGGGGGCTACGAGGTGGTGAACCTGCCCTCGCGCGACGGCCTGGTGGACCCCGACGAACTGGCCAAGGTCCTGGACCACGAGACAGCCGCCCTGATGATGACCTGCCCCAACACCCTGGGCCTCTTCGAACGCAACCTGGAGCGCATCGTGGCCATGCTCCACGAGAAGGACGCCCTGCTCTACTACGACGGCGCCAACCTCAACGCCATCCTGGGCAAGCTGCGCGTGGGCGACGTGGGCTTCGACGTGGTGCACCTCAACCTGCACAAGACCTTCGGCACCCCCCACGGTGGGGGCGGGCCCGGTGCCGGACCCGTGGGCGTCAGCCAGCGCCTCATTCCCTACCTGCCCATCTCCCGCGTGGTCAAACTGCAGGACGGCCAGTTCTTCCTGGACTACGACCACCCCAAGTCCATCGGCTACATGGCCCCCTTTTACGGCAACTTCGGGGTGCTGCTCAAAGCCTACGCCTACATTCTGCGACTGGGGCGCGAGGGCCTGATCCGGGTCTCGGAAATCGCGGTGCTCAACGCCAACTACATGCGCAAGCGCCTCGAAGCCCACCTGGAAATCCCCTACAACCGCACCTGCATGCACGAGTTCGTGGCCTCCGCCGTGGAGCAGGCGAAAAAGGGCGTGCGCGCCCTGGACATCGCCAAGGCCCTGCTGGACAAGGGCTACCACGCGCCCACCATCTACTTCCCGCTCATCGTCAAGGAATGCCTGATGTTCGAACCCACCGAGACCGAGAGCCGGGAGACCCTGGACCGCTTCGTGGACGACCTCATCGCCATTCTGCAGACCGCGGACGCGCAGCCCGCAGAGGTGACGGCCGCGCCCCTGCGGACCCCCATCGGCCGCCTGGACGAGACCAAGGCGGCCCGGGACATGGTGCTCACCGATGCCTCCTGAGCTCATCGTCATCGGGGGCGGGCCCGGCGGTCACGCCGCCGCCCTGGAAGGCGCCCGGCTGGGCCTGGACGTGACCCTGGTGGAGCGTGCGTACCTGGGAGGCACCTGCCTCAACTGGGGCTGCATCCCCACCAAGCTCTTCCTGGGCGCCACCGCGCCCTTGGCGGAACTGGAGGCCCAGACCCGGCTCAAGCTCTACGCGCCCGAGGCCTTGACCGCCGCGCGTCAGGGCTTCTCCCTGCCCCTACTGCAGGAGCGCAAACGCCGTCTGCTCCAGGGCTCGCGCCAGGCCGTGGAAAAACAGCTCAAGGCCGTGGGCGTGACCTACCTGCAGGGGCAGGCCCGCCTCCTGGACCCGCACACCGTGGCGGTGCGCGCCGCCGACGGGACGGAACGGACCATCGCGGGCCGCGCCATGATCCTGGCCCTGGGCAGCTCCCCGGCCTTCTTCCCCGGCCTGGAGCCGGACAACGCAGCCGTGCTGGACTCCAACGCCTTTCTGGACCTGGAGACCCTGCCCGAGAGCCTGATCATCGTGGGCGGGGGCGCCATCGGCCTGGAGCTGGGCGACTTCTGCAACCGCCTGGGCTGCAAGGTGACCCTGGTGGAAGCCCAGGAGCGCCTGGCCCCCACCGAGGATCCGGAAGTGGGGCAGTTGCTGGCCCGCACCTTCAAACGCGCCGGAGTGGAACTGCAGCTCGGCAAGCCCGTGCAGAGCCTGCAGACCGTGGACGGTCGGGCCGTGCTGACCCTGGCCGACGGCACCACTCTCAAGGCAGCCCTGGCCTTGGTAGCGGTGGGGCGCGCGCCCAACACCGCGGGCCTGGGCCTCGAAACGGCCGGCATCGCGCTGGATGCTAAGGGGTACGTGCGCACGGACGAGCAGCTGCGCGCCGCTGACGGTATCTGCGCCATCGGCGACTGCAACGGCCGCATCCTCCTGGCCCACGCCGCCGCCCAGCAGGGGCGCTACGCCGCCCGACTACTGGCTGGGCAGACGACGGGGGCCTATGCCCCCGGCCCCATGCCCGCGTGCATCTACGGCAGCGTGGAAGTCATGCGCACGGGCCCAGACCTCGAGATCCTGCGCCAGGCCGGAGCGGTACAGATCTCCCGCGCGCAGCTGGCGGCCAATGCCATTGCCCAGGCCCACGGCGGCATCCAGGGCTTCGTCAAGGCGTTCAGGCAGGAGGGGCGCGTGCGCGCCATGGTGGCGGCCGGACACGGGGTGTCGCAGCTGGCCGCTGCGGCCACCGTTTTTGTTGAGCAAGGCTGGACAGTGGAGGCGGTGCGGGACTTCGTGTTCGCGCACCCGGGCCTGGACGAGGCGCTGGGGGATTGCCTGCTGGCGCCGCTTCAGGAGTGCTGCTAGTTTTTTTGGGGAGTGGGCGATTCGGGGAAAAAAATACTTCCCATTTTCGCCCGAGAGGATATAGTGTCGATCAAGCCATAATCTCCATGCGGATTGGTGAAGATTTTTGGCTGGCCGCGGGAAAAAGGTGAATTTTCATTTTACATTTCCTTTAGCCGCGGGTAGTATGGCTTCAGGTGAGATTGCTTTGGGCTTGTGGAATGGTCGCAGGCAGCCCGTGCACGGCTGCTCGGCCGGGGAAATTTTTGCAACTACAATGTGGAGGTGTGTTGGAATGAGCATCAAGATGAGAACTCTCGGCAAGTTGGCGCTTTTTGCCCTGCTGGCGCTGCTGATTGCGGCCCCTGCCCAGGCCAAAAAGATGAAGATGGTCCCCAAGGTGGACAACATCCTCTTCTTCCAGGACTATTCTGGTTCCATGGCTATGGGTCACCTGACCTATGCCTCGAAGAAGATCGCCATGTCCAAAAACCTGCTGCACGCTCTGAACGAGAAGCTGCCCGCCCTGGGCTACAACGTCGGCGTTTACACCTTCGCCCCCTTCTCTGAACTGGCCGCTGTGGCTCCGTACGATCAGGCCGCCGTTGCCGCTGGCATCGACAAGATCAAGACCTCCTACGGCGTCTTCCAGCGCAAGACCCCCATGGGCTACGGCATCATGGATCTGCGCCCCGTGCTGGACACCCTGAGCGGCAAGACCGCCATCGTGCTGATCTCCGACGGCGAGCACAACGAAGGCATCGACCCCGTCGAGCAGGCCAAGGCCGTGTACGCCAGCTACCCCAACGTGTGCTTCCAGGTCGTCTCCTTCGCCGACAATCCGCGCGGCCAGAAGATCCTGAACGCCATCGCCGCCCTGAATGACTGCTCCTGCCCCGTGCAGGACGGCACCCGTCTGCTGGTCAACGGCACCGCCATCGACGACTTCATCAAGTGCTTCGCTTACGACATGGTCGCCGCTTGTGAAGCCGAAATGGTCATGTTCCGCACCATCCACTTCGACCTGGCCAAGTGGAACATCCGCGACGACATGAAGCCCCTGCTCGAAGAGGCTGTGCAGATCATCAACGACAACGAGTGCTGCTACCTCATCGAAGGTCACACCTGCTCCCTGGGCTCCATCCCCTACAACCAGAAGCTGTCCGAGAAGCGCGCTCAGTCCGTGTACGACTGGCTGATCGGCAACGGCGCCAACAGCGCTTGCAAGCTGCAGACCATCGGTTACGGCGAACTGCGGCCCAAGCACGACAACAAGACCGAAGAAGGCCGTCGCATGAACCGCCGCGTTGAAATCCGCGTGGTCGGCGACTAGTCCCTTCCGACTCTGAATCGACTCTGATTACCCGGCGGCGCGCCTCTTGCGCCGCCGGGTTTTTTTATCGTATACTGAAGGTGACTTCTCCCCCTGCATGCCGCTGTCGCGGCCTGTCCTGACGGTGGAGCGGGCCCGTCCCCTCTTGCTCCACATGCTGCGGAGGGTACCCGTACCCGGGGGAGTGAACACCTCTTGCGACAAGGCCATTCATGAAAACGATCTGCTGCGTACTGCTGCTGGCCATGGCCCTGTTCCTCGGCGGTTGCCCCGGGAGCGACGACGACAAGAAGACACCCGCCGCCGAACAGAGCGCCGTGCCCACGCCTCCGGCTGGGGAGCCCACTCAAGAACCACCCGCGAGCGAGTCACCCGTGGCCACGGTCCCGGCCGACGAGGCGCCCCTGGTGGCGCCGGCACCCGAAGGTGCACCGGATGCACCCCTCGCCGAGCAACCCACCCCTGCCGCCGAACAGGGCGAAGCTCCCTCTACCGCCCCCACCGAGGCCGGGCAGCCTGTCCCGGACCAACCTGCCCAGGACCAACCTGCCCAGGACCAACCCGTTCCGGAGCAGGCGCCCACGGAACCTGGAGCCACGGAGCAGGCTCCCACCGAGCAAGTCCCTGCCGTGGAAACCGCTGCCGAGCCCCTTGCTGCGCAGCCAGCCGGTGAAACCGCTCCCCAGCCCGAGACTTCTGCACCGGCCAGTGCGGCTGCCACTGCCGTTTCCGAAGCTGCAGCTCCGGCCCCGCAGCCGGGGGATAAGCCGTTCACCGCACCCGTGGCCAAGGAATCGGCCAAGTCCCGCAACTACCCCTTCACTCCCCAGGTGACCGAGGACAAACCCCAGGTGGAAGCCAAATTCGGCGTTAGTGTCCCGACGCCTGCGCCGCAGCCTTCCCAGGGCACGGCCCAGCTCGGGGTGGGTTTTGGTGCGCCGGACCTCCCCCCCTTGCAGGAGCAGGCGCCCTCCTCGGCCCCTGTTGCCGCGACCGAGACCACGTCGCCCGCCGAGTCTGCCCCTGGGGCAGAAGCTCCGGCGCCCCAAGCTCCCGTGGTGGTGGAAATGACCGCCACTCCGCGCCCCGTGGCTGCGCCGCAGCAGCGCCAGGCCGAGGCCGAGGCACCAGCCGCAGTCCAACCCGAAGTCCAGGCCCCTGCCCAGCCCGAACCGGTTGCTCAGGCAACGCCGCAGCCCGAACTTGCGCCTGCTGCTCAGGCAGCGCCGCAGCCAGCAGCGCAACCCGCCGCACCCCCAGCCGGGAGCACCCAGGTGGCGGCCCTGCAGCCCACGCCAAAACCCGCGCCCCTGCCCGAAGCCAAGCCGGTGGTCATCGGCAACGTGCCGGTCCAGCCCCTGTCACCGGACAAGCCGCTGAACCCCGAGGCGGACGAAGCCACCCGCAAGTTCAAGGAATTCGCGGCCTACTGGGTGGACAAGATCGACTCCACCTACGTGCACACCGCGGATCGTATGGAAGTGGTCAACGAAGGCGGCCGGTTCGTGGCGCGCTTCACGGCCCTGGACCGCGACTCCGTGTCCCTCATGATCAAGGAAAAGGACTACGACCACACCCCTTTTGTGGGGCTCATGAAGTACAGCGAGCTGCAGTACGAGGCCTCTGGGCATACCCCGGACGAGGCCCGCAACGGCAAGTTCCAGGTGGTGCGGCGTCTGGGCATCACGGAAATCTTCCGCTTCTCCAAGGGCAAGTGGATCGAGTAGCGTTTTACGGCCAAAGGGCTTGACCCGGCGGCGCAAGCGGATATAACGGGGGCAGTCTCACCGAACCGTGGCCCCTATGGCTGGTAGCCCCAGCCCCCTTGTTGATCAGGAACAGAAGGAGAAGCTCATGAGCCATTGCGACAACCCCGAACACTACCATCATCACCACCAGCCCATCGAGCACGCCAAGGTGGGCAAGGAAGTGAAGCCCTTCACCATGGAGACCTATGACCCCCAGGAGGGCTTTTTCGGCTCCGTTTCCCTGGAAGAGCTGAAGAAACAGGGCAAATGGTGCATCCTGTTCTTCTATCCCGCGGACTTCACCTTTGTCTGCCCCACCGAGTTGGCCGACCTGGCCGCCAAGCACCAGGCCCTGGAGGGCATGGGCTGCGAGGTGCTTTCCGTGTCCACGGACACCAAGTTCGTGCACTTGGCCTGGCGTAACGACGAAAAGCTGCTCTCGGACGTCCGCTTCAAGATGGCGGCCGACCCCACGGGCCAGGTCTCCCGCTACTTCGGCGTCTACGACTGCGGCACGGGCCTGGCCCTGCGCGGCACCTTCATCATCAACCCCGAAGGTGTCCTTGTGGGCAGCGAGATCAACTTCTACAATGTGGGGCGCAACGCCGACGAACTGCTGCGCAAGATGGAAGCCAATACCTATCTGGCCAAGCACCCCAACGAGGCCTGCCCCGCCAAATGGACCCCCGGCGCCAAGACCCTGACCCCCTCTGAAAAGATGGTGGGCAAGGTCTCCGAACATGTTTGATCGCGACGTAACCCAGCGAAAAAATCCACAAGGCAGGGTCTCTGGACCCTGCCTTTTTTTCGCCCAAAATAGCCTGAAACCCGCACCAATCGCAGGATTGCGTGTGGGTCCAGCCCCTTGGCTCCACTGTGACCGAAAGTTCTTGAAAAGCAACTCGAAACAATGTATCCGCTTTTTAAATAACGGCAGCGGCAGTCGGTTTTCCTGCGGCAGGTGCAGGAGAGAACCAGGCGTCTTACAGGAGCCCTTCCCACTGGCAAGGGGGGCTTTGTTGCGGCGCCAATAGCGGGGAGAGCGCACCTTATGCACGGCTCCATCCTGTTTTTCCTCATTGTCTACCCGTTCCTGGCCGGACTGGCGGCGCTGCTCGTGCCCGTCAGGGCCTTCAGGACCGGGCTCGTAGTGGTCTCGGCGGCTCTGGTCTCGGTCTGTTCGGTGCTGTTGGCCCTGTCCGGGTCCTTCCAGGCAGCCCCGCAGACCCTGTTGGGAGTGAACCTCGACTGGCTCATTGCAGCGGCTGACTTCATCCTGCTCTTCGTGATCCTGGGCATCGGTCTTCGCAACCGACACCCCTTGATCATCGGAGTGGCGGGATTGCAGCTGGTGCTGCTTGCCGGGATCGAGTTCTTCCTCGTCACGGAGCACGGCGGCTTCCCCGCCTTCCATAACGACAGCCTCTCCAGCACCCTGTCCCTGGTGGTGGCCCTGGTGGGCTCGGTGATCTGCCTCTACGCCCTGCCCTACATGAAGGCCCACGAGGCGCACATGGCGCAGCACGGGCAGACCACGGCCGGGGAACCACGCTTTTTCGCCGTGTTGCTGCTCTTCTTCGGCGCCATGCACGGTCTGGTGCTGGCCAACAACATTCTGCACCTCTACTTTTTCTTCGAAGTCACCACCCTGTGC
>CAZNSV010000086.1:0-10137 GCA_964575775.1 uncultured Desulfovibrionaceae bacterium | reverse complement strand
CCTTTCGGGAGCGGGGCGTGCTCTGTCGGGTGCGCTGCTCCACCCGCCCCGACGCGGTGACGGCTGTGCAGCTGGCCGCGCTCAAAGCGGCGGGCCTGGACCTGGTGGAATTGGGCATCCAGAGCTTCGCCCCCCAGGCGTTGGCAGAGAGCGGGCGGGGCTATGCCGCCTCGCAGGCCCTGGAGGCCTGTCGCCTGGTTCGCGAGGCTGGGCTGGGCCTGGGCATCCAACTCCTGCCCGGCCTGCCGGGGCAGCTCCCGGGCGATTTTGCCGAGGACGTACGCCGCGTGGCGGCCCTGAAACCGGACCTGGTGCGGCTCTACCCCTGTCTGGTGCTGGCGGGAGCGCCCCTGGCCCATATCTGGAAGGGGGGCGGGTACAGCCCCTGGACCCTGGAGGACACGGTGCGGCGTCTGGCCCGGGCCCTGCCGGTGTTCTGGCGGGCCGGAGTTCCGGTGGCGCGGTTGGGCGTTGCCGCGGAGCCCGGTTTGGTGGAGCAGGTCCTGGCCGGCCCCCAGCATCCTGCCCTGGGCGCCATGGCGCGCGGCGCGGCCCTGCGCACCCTGGTTTGCCAGGAAATCAAGATTTTCCGTCGGGAATTCGGGGTCTTGCCAGGCGCGTTGTGGGTGCCCCGTCGCTATCAGGGGGAATTCTGGGGGCAGGGGGGCGTGTTGCGCCCCTGCTATGCCCGCCTGGGGTTGGGACAGGGGCGGGTGCGGTTCTGGGACCAGCCGCATTGTGCGTTGCAAGGCAGCGCCCCCTGATTTGGGGGGAGGGAAAAGACTGCCGAGAGGCGACTGCCGAGAGGCGACTGTCGAGAGAAGGCAGGCGGACTCAGGCCTTGTCGGTCTTCTTGGCCGCCGTGGCCTTGGCGGCCGGCTTGGCCGCACTCGTCTTCTTGGCCGCGGCGGTTTTGGCGGCGGGTTTCCTTGCGGCTGGCTGCTTGACCTCGGTCACGTCGGGCGCGTCGGGCGCGGGTTCGGCAGCCGCCGCGCGCTTGCGGGGGGCTTTCAGGGGCGCGGGCTCCTCCCAAGGAGGCGCATCTTCCGCCTCGGCAGCCTTGGTCGTGGTCTTGCTCGGTGCCTTGGCCGAAGCCTTGGCCGGAGCCTTGGCCACCGCTGGTTTGGCAGCGGTCTTGCGCGGGGTTGCGGACTTTTTGGGGGCGGATGCGGTCGCCACTGCCTCGGCCTGGGGCTGCTCCCACGGGGGGAGCTCGTTGTCCTGAGCGGCTGACGGCTGTTCCGCCGACTGGACTGGGGGCGCCTTTTTCGCCGGGGCCTTCTTGGCTGGAGCTTTATTGGCCGGGGCTTTCTTGGCCGGAGCTTTTTGGGCAGCGGCTTTGGGGGCCGGAGTCTCGTCCGTCGCGGTGGGGGCTGCGGCGGCCGTCTTCCTGGTCGCGGTCTTCTTGGCGGTCGTCTTCGTTGCCGGAGCCTTGGCCGCGGAAGGCGTGGCCGTGCGGGCCGCGGACTGAGCCGCCTGCAGGGCCAGGGCCTCCTGGGCCTCGGCCTCGCCGTCCTCCAGTTCGCGGTTGAAGCCGCAGGACTTTTGGGGGCAGGCCAGGTACTCGCCCCTGGCCTTGGTGTTCTTGCGCACCAGGATGGGAAACCCGCAATCCGGGCAGGGGCCCTGCACGGGCCAGTCCCAGCTGGCGTAGTCGCAGCGCGGGTACTGGTTGCAGGAGTAGAAGACCTTGCCCTTGCGGGAGCTCTTTTCCACCAGCTCGCCCCCGCACCCGTCCACGGGGCAGGCCACGCCGGTGCCAAAGGGCTGGGTGAAGCGGCAGGCCGGGTAGCCCGTGCAGGCAATGAAGCGACTGCCCGTGCGGGAGCGCTTGAGGGCCAGGTCCTTGCCGCAGTCGGGGCAGCGCCCCACAATTTGCTGGGCCTGGGTCTCGCGCTGCACCACCACGATGGTGCCTTTCTCGTCGCGCACGAAATCCTTGGTGTTCTTGCAGTCCGGGTACCCAGAGCAGGCCAGGAACTGCCCGGCCTTGCCGAACTTGATCACCAGGGGCTTGCCGCAGTCCTCGCAGCTGAGCCCGGTCTCCACCCCGCCCTTGATGCTGGACATCTCCTGCTGGGCCTTGTGCAGAGCCGGGTAGAAGTCGCCGGTGAAGCGCTTGAGCAGCTGGATCCAATTCTCGCTGCCCTCGGCCACACTGTCCAACAGCCGCTCCATGCCCGCGGTGAAGTCCACGTCCATGAGAGCCGGGAAGTGCTCGGCCAGGAGGTCAGTGACGATGTAGCCCAGCTCCGTGGGCACGAAATGCTTCTCCTCCAGCCGGGTGTAGTCCCGGTCCAGCAGGGTGGAGATGATGCTGGCATAAGTGGAGGGGCGGCCGATGCCCTTCTCTTCCAGTTCGCGGATGAGCGAGGCCTCGGAATAGCGGGGGGGCGGCTGGGTGAACTTCTGCTCCTTCTGGATGTCCAGACAGCGCAGGGTCTCGCCCGGGGTCAATTTGGGCAGGCTGGTCTCGTCCTGCTCTCCGCCCCCTTTGAGCACGGCCAGAAACCCCGGAAAGAGCAGACGTTCGCCCTTGGCGCGCCACAGGGTCTCCCCGGCGGCCACGGTGACCACGGTGTCCCAGAAGCGGGCCGCGGCCATTTGCGAGGCCACGAAGCGCTCCCAGATGAGCCGGTAGAGGTGGTACTGGTCCTTGGGCAGCAGCCCCTGCAGGGAGTCGGGGGTGATGCTCACATCCACGGGGCGCACGGCCTCGTGGGCGTCCTGGGCCCCGGCCTTGGTCTTGAAGACCCGGGCCTTGGGCGGATAGTAGTCCTTGCCGAAGGTCTTTTCGATGAAGGCCCTGGCGGCGTCCCGGGCCTCGTCCGCGATGCGTACGGAGTCGGTACGCATATAGGTGATGAGCGCGATGGTGCCGCGATCGGCCAGGTCCACGCCCTCGTAGAGCCGCTGGGCCGTGCCCATGGTCTTCTTGGCCGAGTAGCCCAGGCGCTGGCTGGCGGCCTGCTGCATGGTGGAGGTGATGAAGGGGGGCGGGGGCGTACGCGAACGCTCCTTCTCCTTGACCTCCGAGACCACGAACTCCTTGCCGGAAAGGTGGGCGTCCAGGGCCTCGGCCTCGGCCGCGGAGCCGATCTCCGCCTTCTTGCCTTGATATTTGTTCAGCTCCGCCACGAAGGGGGGCGGTGCCGCGCCCTCCAACCGGGCCTTGAAGACCCAGTATTCCTCGGGCACGAAGGCCTGGCGCTCGCGCTCGCGCTCGGCAATGATCTTCAGGGCCACGCTCTGCACGCGCCCGGCGGAGATGCCGCGTTTGACCTTGCTCCAGAGCAGGGGGGAAATCTTGTAACCCACCAGGCGGTCCAGGATGCGGCGGGCCTGCTGGGAGTCGAAGAGCTTCTCGTCCAGGACGCGCGGGTGTTCGAGGGCCTCGCGCACGGCGTTGGCCGTGATTTCGTTGAACTGGATGCGCTTGATGTTGGTGTTGTGCTCCTTGATGAGCTCGGCCACGTGCCAGGCAATGGCCTCGCCTTCGCGGTCCGGGTCCGGGGCCAGATAGACCACTCCCGCGGACTTGGCGGCGCTCTTCAGGCGCGAGACCACGGCCTGCTTGCCCTCGATGACCTGGTACTGGGGTTCGAAATCCTTGGCCTCGTCCACGCCCAGGGCGTTGGTGGGCAGATCGCGCACGTGCCCCACACTGGCTTCGACAAAGTAATCCTTGCCCAGAAACTTCTTGATGGTGCGGACTTTGGCCGGTGACTCGACGATGATCAGGTCTTTGCTCATGATTGCGCGGTCTATAAACACCTGGGACGCCCCTGGCAAGTGGGGATTGTGATGCCGGGGGCGCGCGGAGGTTCTTGCGGCAGGGTTGGTATTCATTTCAAGTTCGTCATGAGGGTCCCAGATCTTTGTGTCATGCTCGGATAGCCCTGCTATCATGGTTGAAAATATGAGGAGTATCTTGACAGCGGTCAACCTGTGGTTTAAATTTTTACGACATAAAAGTTTTATAAACCAAGAGGGCAAGAGCCATGTTCGCGCAACGTCTCAGGTTGGCACGGAAAAAGGCCGGGCTTTCCATGCAGGGACTGGCGGAAGGTCTCGAGAGCCCCGTCTCTGCTCAGGCCATAAGCAAATACGAAGCCGGAAAGATGATGCCAAGCTCTGCCGTGTTGATCGGGCTTGGAAAGTCTCTGGGGGTGTCCCTTGATTTCCTCTTGGGCGGGCAGGTGGAATCCCTGCCTGGTCTGGAGTTTCGCAAGCACGCCAAAACTTCGGCACAGGACAAGGCCCGTGCAGAAGTGCTCATTATTGAAGAGTTGGAAGACTATCTGGCCATAGAGGACATCCTGGAGCTCAGCCCGCCCCCCAATGTGTTCGGGTCGCTCCGGTGCAGTCGGTTGGAGAATCTGGAAGAGGCTGAAGACAAAGCGCTGCAGTTGCGGCAATTCTGGAATCTGGGTCTTGATCCGATCCCCAGCATGACCGGTTTGCTGGAGGATAAGGGGATCAAGGTTATCGAGGCTGAGCTTCCAGAGCGGTTTGATGGCCTCACTTGCACCGTAAAGCGGAGCGGCGGGCAAGCTGACAGCGAAGTTGTTGTGGTCTCAAGTCGAACCAACGTGGAACGCAAACGCTTCAACCTTGCACATGAACTTGCGCATCGGGTCATCCTGTCCACTGGCAATCCACAAGTAAAACAGGAAAAGGCGATGCAACGTTTTGCAAGCGCTTTTTTGGTTCCGGCTGAACGCTTGCGTGTGGAGGCCGGTGAGCGGCGGCATGGGATGACCTACCATGAACTGATTCGCCTCAAGCACTTTTTTGGAATATCCGCTGCGGCACTTCTGATGCGTCTGAAAGATGCAGGCATTCTCGCTCAGGATAATGTGGAGAATGCCTTCCGCGGTTATGCCCGTCGTTGGCGGTGGAGTGAGCCAGAGCCCATGGCCAAGGACGTTGGTTATGGGGCCTTCGAGAAACCCTTGCGCTTTGAGATGCTGGTCTGGCGCGCCTTGGGGGAGCAACTGATCTCCCCCGTGCGTGCAGCACAGATGCTCAAGCGGCCCTTGGCCAGTATCGAGCGGGATATCAAGGGGCCGCAACAAGCGTGAGTTGTGTCATAGTCAATGACGCATCTTGCCTGATTGATCTGAGGAAGGGGCGGTTGCTTTCCGTATTCTTGCAACTGCCCCACCGTTTTGTCGTCCCGCTGCCAGTGAGAGTTTCGGAGTTGTTGGATTTCGATCCAGCGGACTGGGCCTTGCTCGATCAAAACGGTCTGGAGACCTTCGACTTGCCCCCGCAAGACGTGGCGATGGCACTAGCGGTAAAAGCCAGGCACTCCAAGCTTTCCGCCAATGATTGCTTCTGTCTCGTGACAACGCGGCGGTATGCACATGGGATTTTGCTCACTGGGGATAATCTGCTGCGCCGGGTGGCTGCGGCTGAAGGGCTCAGGGTGCACGGTGTATTGTGGGTTGTGGACCAACTCATGGCGGCGGGGACTTGCAACCCAGCAGTGTTGATCGAAGCTTTGGAAGCGTGGCGGTCGGATCGAGCGGTATTTCTTCCGAGCAGTGAAGTGGAGAAGCGCCTCAGGTACTTGCAGCACACCTGACATGGGCAAACCATTCGTTGCGCCTGTGGCCGTGCGTGGATTCTTGCCAGCCTGCCGTCAAGCGCGTAGGCAACAGGGCACAGGATTGCAGCCTGATAGCCAAAGGAGCCAACCATGCCGTTGAACAAGGAATTGCTGGACATTCTGGCCTGCCCGGCCTGCAAGGGCGAACTGGAGCTGGTGGGCGCGGAGGAGGGGCTGCGTTGCCCGGCCTGCGCCGTGGTCTATCCCGTGCGCGAGGAAATTCCCGTGATGCTGACCGACGAGGCCGTGCCCGTGGCCGCCTGGGAGCAGGGGCGCCGCAGCGCCAAGCCCGGGGCCTGATCCCGGGGCTTCAGGCCGCCTGCTCGGCCCGGGGGCGGCCCGCCGCCTTCTGCACGGCCCGCAACATGGCCTGGGCCGGCTGCAGTTCCGGCTCCAGCTCCAGGGCGCGCTGCAGGCGATCCTCGGCCGCGGCGAACTCGCCCAGCTCGTAGTGCAGCCGGGCCACGTTGTAGAACAGGTGCGGATCGCAGCGGCTGCAGCACAGGGCCTTGGAGTACCACTCCAGGGCCTGGGGCAGCATGCCGTTCTTGCGCAGGCGGATGCCGAACTCGTTGAAGAGGTGCTTGGTGTCGCCGGTGATGGGGAACTCCAGGGACATGAGCTTGTCGAAGCTCTCCTGGGCGTCCTCCAGGCAGCCCAGGGCCAGGGACACGATGCCCAGCCCGAAGATGGCCCGCAGATTGTCGGGGTCCAGTTCCAGGGCCTTAGCATAGGCCCGCTGGGCTTTGTCGAAGCGCTCGGCCTGGCGGTGGGCGTCACCCTTGTCCAGGGCGTCGCGCAGCTTGTCCAGGGCGGGCTTGACCTTGTTGTAGAAGACCAGGGGCTCGGGCTTGTAGCGGCGGCAGAAATCGGCGTCGTCGAGCAGGGTTTTGTCACCGGCCGGGATGTCCTGGCCGTTGAGGGGCTGGACGAAGAGCTCCCCTTGCTCGTTTTTCTCCGCGTAAAAGTAGATGCAGCGGGCGGTCTTCTGGCGGGTGGTGCCGGTGCCCAGCCATTGCGTGTCGCGCTCGGAAACCACGACCTGAAACAAGGGTAGTTCCTGAAAAGAAGTCGTCATGGCCTGGATACCCCCTGCTGCCGCCTCCCGCGCAAGAGGCGGGGGCGCTGCGTTGCTGCACGCTGGAGCAGGGAGGCCCGGGAAGGAGCAGCGAGGCAACCCGGCTGTCTCCTTTTGTTGCGGTTCTCGCCCCCCCTGAGCTGATCCGCCGGAGACCCGTGGCTTTCCGTCCCCGCCTCGCGACGGGTTTGGCCCTGACTCGTACACTCCTTCCTACCGAGCTGCAGGGGGATGCGCAAGCACGCATCATTCCGGCTGGTTGCGGGGCTGGTTTGTCAGCCAGCAAGTGCCCTCCGAAAAAGGTTCGCCTCGGCTGTATGTTACGTCTTGCGCGTGCGGGTTCCAGACCTTGCCTTGCCGAGAAGGGGAGTCCAGGCAAAAATTTGCGGAATTATTTTTTCGACCAGTCGTATTTTTTCTGCTCCCACCTTGCCTTTGCCCCTGTTCTCCACTATGGGGGGGAGTCATGAAAGACGTATTCGTCATGCTTGAAGGGGACATTGTCCAGTGGGCGCACGCGCAGGCCGTGGCTCAGGGGACCAGTGTTTCCCGGCTGCTGTCGGCCATGCTCCGCGAGCGCATGCTTCAGGGGCGGGCGCACTTCTTCGCCGGCATGTTCGGCGCGGAGTCCGGCCACGGCAGCCCGGGTGAAGTGCTTCTGCCGACGGGCCCCGCGCCCTCGGTTGTTGGCCTCGAGAAAGACTGACCTTCTGCTTCCTCTCTGCCCTGTTCCATGCCCCGGCCAAGGTGCCGCCGGTGGCTGACAGGAGGGACTTCCTCCCGCTTCTTGATTGCAACTCCATAAAATCAGACTCTTTTTTGGAAAGAAATCCTCTTCCGGCCTGGCGCGATGCAGTACAGCCTCGGGAGGATGCACTGGTGTTGCGTACCGGTTTCGCAAGGTGTTCATTCATCCCAGGGGGTGAAGTGCGACTTGCCTTTCTGAGGCAATCCGGTATTGGTCAGGGCTCGAAAGGCTGAGTGGCTTGTTGTGCCGCAGGCAGTACGGCACTGGTGCAGGGGGCTTGCGCCCGAAGTGAGCCCTGAGTGCGGGTGCAACGGGCTCTTACCCCAGGCACTGAAGGGTTTTTCCATCTCCCGGGCGCGCGGTGCCTGGCCACCCGGGGCGTAACCCCCGGGCCGTTTGGTCGCCGCGTCCAGGAGAACAAGTATCTTCCGATGGGTCGAACACAAGCACGCATTATTCGCCCGAACGCACGGTCCAGGAGCTGGGTGCGGGCCCGCGGCGTCAGGCGCTGGGGCGACGTCCTGCTGCTCGTCCTCTCCCTGTGCAGTGCCGTGCTGCTCCTGGAGGTCTTGCTGGGGGTCGGGGCCCCTTCCCGCTCCACCCTGCCGGATTACGAGGACGCCATCGGCCGGGAGCACAGCCTCGGGGGGATTCTCGCGCCGGGTTTCCAGGCCCAGGTCCGGGACGGCTACGGCGGCATGGTGCTCTGGCAGAACAACGCCCAGGGGTTCCGGTATCATGAGCCGACCCTGCCCCTTGTCCCGGAGGGGCGCCTGCGGCTGCTCTCCCTGGGGGATTCCTTTTCCGTGGGCTATCGCGTGGGGCAGGAGCAGCTCTTTTCCAGCCGCCTGGAAGCGCTGTTCTCCGACAGCGGTTTGTCAGTGGAGATTCCGGCCGGTCATGTGGGTACCCCGGCCGCGGGCATGCTGCTGCTCCAGTCCCAGATTCCGGCTTTGCGCCCCTCTGTGGTGCTCTTCGGCATCACCCTGGGCAACGACCTGGCCCAGGTCTACGCCGATCTCGACCATCGGGGGCACTATCGCCTGGCATACGGGGGCGAGCTGCCGGAACTGCAACGCAATCCCGAGAGTTCCTTCGTCTTTCCGGAGGACGTCGCGGACCTGCTCCTGCCTCCTGCCGCCCTGGGCTCCAGGAGCCTCCGGACCCCACTGCTGCAGTGGATGGAGCGCAGCATGATCTGGCGGCGGCTCAGCGTGGCCCTGACCCTGCCCGAAGCGGTGAAGAGCCACTTCCGGGAGGGCGAACCACGACTCTTCGACCCCACTCATGGTCTGGGCTTCTATCTCCTGGATCCGCCCTGGGCGGTGGAGCATGCCTATGAGCGGCTGTTCGAGCTGCTGACCGCGCTGCAGGACCACTGCGCCGGGCACGGTGTGCACCTGGTTCCGGCGGTCTGGCCCCAGCGCTTCCAGGTGCAGGCTGGCGACTGGCGGCGTACCGTGGCGGTCTACGGGCTCAACCCCGCCGCCTTTGATCTGGACCTGCCCAACCGTCGCATCCAGGCCTTCTGTCAGGAGCAGGGGCTCCAGTGCCTCGACCCGCTCGAGGCCTTGCGGGAGGCGCATGCCCAAAGCGGCCGCTCCCTGTACCTGCCCCTCGGGGATATGCACTGGAACGCCGCCGGGCATCAGGCCGTGGCCGAGGCCCTGCACGCGCAAGGCCTCGGCGAACTGGTGCGCTCCCTGCATCCCAAGGGTGGAGGCGCGACCGCCACGGCTCCCTGACCCCTTCCGACCCGCGATCTCCGGCAACAGGGGGCCGTGGGTCCTGGACTCAGCCCAACAGCCAGCGCCCCCCTGCCACGCAGAGCAGGCCCACCGCCACGGGGCCGAAGAGCCCCTTGGTGTACCAGGCCGCGAGGAAGGTGGGCACGGCGGCCCAGAGGAAGATGTTGTCCGCTTCCAGGGCCGGGTGTCCGTCGTGGATCACCAGGGCGGGCAGCAGCATAGCGGCCAGCACCGCGCAGGGGATGAAGCTCAGCCAGCGCGTCAGGGCCGGGTGCAGGCTGCGCTGGGCCAGCAGCAGGGCCGGGAGCAGCCGGGGGACATACGTCACCAGGGCCATGCCCGCGATGGTCAGGAAGATGCTTTGCTGGTCCATGAGGACACCCCCAATCCGATGGTTGCGGCCGTCAAGGTGGCCAGGATCACGTGCCACTGGGTCAGGCCCAGGGTATGGAGCCCCAGGGCCAGGACCCCGGCGCAGCCCGCCACCAGCCAGTGTGTGCGGGACTTGAGCTGCCCCACGAGCAGGGCCAGGAACATGGCCGGCAGGGCGTAGTCCAGGCCCAGGGGGCGTACGTCCGAGATCAAGCCCCCGGCGGCCATGCCCAGGACCGTGCCCCCGATCCAGGCGCTGTGGGCCACGGCGTTGATGGACAGGGCCTCGGCCTTGGAGTCGTGACGGTTGGCGAAGCGCCCCGCATGGAGGGCGAAGGTCTCGTCCGTGAGCTGGGTGGCCATGAGCCCCAGTTCCCGGGGCTTCCAGCGCTTGAAGTAGGGCGCCAGGGCCGCGGACATGAGCAGGTGGCGCAGATTGACGATGAAGGTGGTGAACACGATGGTCAAGGGTGCGGCACCTGCGGCGATCATGCCCACGGCAATGAGCTGCGCGCTGCCGGCAAAGACCAGCACGGACATGATCAGGGCGTTGAACTCCGAAAGTCCGGCCTTCTGC
>CAZNSV010000085.1:0-10354 GCA_964575775.1 uncultured Desulfovibrionaceae bacterium | reverse complement strand
GAGCAGTTGGTCGAAGGACACGGACTCGGTGAAGGCCTGGACGTCGGCCCCCTGGCTCTGGCGGAAACGCCCGCCCCAGGATTGCTGCTTGCTCACCGCTCCTCTCCCTTGCGCTGCATGTAGCCGCGCAGGCGCAAGCCCTGGAGACGGATGAACCCGGCAGCGTCGGCCTGGTTGTAGACCTCGTCTTCCTCGAAGGTGGCCAGGGCGGCGTTGTAGAGCGAGTTCGGCGACTTGCGCCCCAGGGGGTAGACGCCCCCCTTGTAGAGCTTGAGCCGCACCGTGCCCGTGACGCGCTGCTGGATCTGGTCCACCATGGCCTGCAGGGCGTGGCGCTCGGGGGAGTACCAGAACCCGTAGTAGACGCACTCGGCATAGCGGGTGATCAGGCTGTCACGCAGGTGCATGGCCTCGCGGTCCAGACAGAGGCTTTCCAGATCCCGACGCGCGGAGAAGAGCACGGTGCCGCCAGGGGTCTCGTACACGCCCCGGGACTTCATGCCCACGAAGCGGTTCTCCACCATGTCCAGGCGGCCGATGCCGTGCCGCCCCGCCATGCGGTTCAGGGTGCGCAGCAGGGTGGCGGGGGAGAGCCGTTCGCCGTTGATGGCCACGGGGTCGCCCTGCTCGAAATCGAGGGTGATGACCTCCGGCGTGTCGGGGGCCTGCTCCACCGGCGTCACCAGCACGCTGCACCCCTCCAGGGGCTCATTCCAGGGGTCCTCCAGCTCGGCGCCCTCGAAGCTGCAGTGCAGCAGATTGCGGTCGATGCTGTAGGGCTTGCTCTTGGGGCCGCCCACCGGGATGCCCTCGGACTTGGCAAAGGCCAGCAGATCGGAGCGGGAGCGCATGGTCCACTCCCGCCAGGGCGCGATGACCTTGAGCTGCGGCGCCAGGGCCGCGGCCGTGAGCTCGAAACGCACCTGGTCGTTGCCCTTGCCCGTGGCACCGTGGGCCACGGCCTGGGCGCCCTCGGCCAGGGCGATGTCCACCAGCTTCTTGGCGATCAGGGGGCGGGCGATGGAGGTGCCCAGGAGGTAGCGCCCCTCGTAGACCGCTGCGGCGCGGAACATGGGAAAGATGAAGTCCCGGGCGAACTCCTCCTGCAGGTCCTCGATGTAGGCCTTGCTGGCGCCGGTGGCCTTGGCCTTGGCCTCCAGGCCGTCCAGCTCCTCCTCCTGGCCCAGGTCCGCCGTGAGGGTGATCACCTCGCAGTCGTATTCCCGGATGAGCCACTTGAGGATGATGGAGGTGTCCAGGCCGCCGGAATAGGCCAGGACCACCTTGTCGATGCGTTTCGAAGTCTTGGACATGCTCGTGCTCTCCCTATGGGGTACCTTTAAGCGCTCGCAGCCGCGCCAAAGGGGATGATTGCTGGTTCGCCGCTTCTCAGCATCCGCTGTCCGGAGTGAACAGCCACTCCAGAATGGCTTTTTGCATATGCAGCCGGTTCTCGGCCTGGTCCCAGACGATGGAGGCCGGACTCTCGAAGACCTCCTCGGTCACTTCCTCGCCCCGGTGGGCCGGCAGGCAGTGCATGAACCGCGCTTCCGGCGCGGCCAGGGCCATAAGGGCCGCGTTCACCTGGTAGGGGGCGAAGACCTTCGCGCGTCCGTCCTGCTCGTGCTCCTGCCCCATGGAGGCCCAGACGTCGGTGTTCACAAAATGGGCTCCGCGCACGGCCCAGGCCGGGTCGCGCCCCAGCTCGACCTTGGCGCCCCTGCCTTGTGCCTCGGCCACGATGCCCGGGTCGGGGTCATAGCCTTCTGGGCAGGCCAGGCGCACGGTGAAGGGAAACAGCGCCGCTGCGGCGATCCAGGAGTGGGCCATGTTGTTGCCGTCGCCCAGCCAGGCCACCACCAGGTCGTTGGGACTGGAGGCGTACTCCGCCATGGTCAGGACGTCGGACAGGACCTGGCAGGGGTGGTAGGTGTCCGTGAGGGCGTTGACCACAGGCACGGAGGCATAACGGGCCAGCTCTTCGAGCTTGTCCTGGCCGAAGGTGCGCACCACCAGGCAGTCCACGTAGCGGGACAGGACCCGGGCCGTGTCCTTGAGGGGCTCGTTGCGCCCCAGCTGGCTTTCGGCCGGGGTCATGAACACGGTGCGCCCCCCGAGTTGGGCCACGCCCACGTCGAAGGACACCCGGGTGCGGGTGGAGGCCTTCTCGAAGAGCAGGGCCACGGTTTTACCGGCCAGGGGTTTGACGTCCTGCGGGCCGTGCTTGAGCTCCACGGCCCGTTGCAGGAGCTGCCGGGCCTGATCGGGCGTCAGGTCCAGAAGCCGCAGGAAATGTTTCGGGGCACAGGGGGTGGGATTGGACATGGTTCAACCTCGGCGAGGGCGCATGGCGCCGTGAAATTGCTCGGAGCGGTCATTACGTCATGTTCCCGTCCGGCACAGTGGCCGGCAGGAGCAGGAACGATCGTAAAAGAGTATTCATACGAAAGTCACCGTTCTCTTGTAAAGTCAAAATCCGGTGCCTCTGCCCCTCTCCCGCCCAAAGATTGCAACCTGTCGGCATTTTTCGTTCCGCAGCATGACAGCACCGGGATGACGCAGGGCAGCCACCGGTTCGTCACAGTGACCGGGTATGTGGAATCTGTTCGTCAACCAGCCTGTGGGAACACGACGGGCTGCGGCCGCAAGCCCCTCAAATCCGGTTGCCCCGTCAGGAGTCCTTGTGTTACAAAAGAAAGAAGTGCTGGAAATCCGGTCATTCGGAACCATTGGCGACGCACTCCACCTGCATGAACACTCCGGCACCCTGCAGCGCCGGGACGGCCTGGCCCCGGTCACCGGAGGCAGGGGGGCCTCCCCCGGCGTCCTGGAAACCCAGAACGCGAAGCGGGCCCCCAGGGGCCAGGACCACGGCCAGACCATCATGACCTCGCGCAGCGACACCAACCCCCAGACGGAAAACCTGCCAGCCCTGCCCGAGCCCCGATTCAAGATCGCGGCCAAGACCGGCGGCCCCTTGCGTCGCAAGCTCGTGGCGGCCTTGGGGCGCCCCCTGGGCGCCCTCATGGGCCTGCCCGAACTCAACGCCATTTACGACCTCGTGGCGGCCCGGGAGGAAGGCGAGGACTTCCTGCTCAAGATGTTCGAGGTCATGAAGATCTCCTACCGGGTCAGCGACGAGGACCTGGCGCGGATTCCCGCCACGGGTCCGGCGGTGGTGGTGGCCAACCACCCCTTCGGCGCCGTGGAGGGTGTGCTGCTCATGTCCTTGCTCTCCAGGGTGCGCTCGGACTTCAAGGTCATGGGCACCCATTTCCTGAGGCTGGTGTCGGAAATCGCCCACATGCTCATTTTTGTGGACAACTTCGGGGGGCAGGACGCCCAGCGCAGCAACATCGGCCCCATGAAGGAGAGTTTGCGCTGTCTACGCGGAGGCGGCCTGCTGGCCATGTTCCCTGCGGGCGGGGTCTCCCACATGACGCTGCGCAAACGGCGCATCACCGATCCTGCCTGGCAGCCCTCCGTGGCCCGCATCATCCACAAGACCCAGGTCCCGGTGGTGCCGGTCTACTTCGACGGACACAACGGCCCCCTCTTTCAGCTGCTGGGGCTGGTGCATCCCATGCTGCGCACCATGATGCTGCCCCGCGAGCTGGCCAACAAGCAGTGCCGGACCATCGACATCTCCATCGGCAGCCCCATTCCCTACAAGCGTCTGGCACAGCTGGAACGCGACCGGGAGCTGATCAACTACCTGCGCCTGCGCACCTATCTGCTCAAGCAGCGTTATGCCGAGAAGCAGCAGAAACGCTTTCGCATTCCCTTCACGCCCCTGTCCTTGCCCATGAAGAGCGTGGTGGAGCCTGCCGCGCGCCCCTTGGAAGACATCGCCCCGCAGGTGCCAGCGGAAGTCCTGGTCCGGGAGATTGCCGCCTTGCCGGGGGAGAGCCTGCTGCTGCAGAGCGGCAGCTACCAGGTGTATGCCGCGCCAGGCAGCGCCATTCCCCAGGTTCTGGCCGAGATCGGCCGCCTGCGCGAGTTGACCTTCCGCCTGGTGGGCGAAGGTACCGGCAAGGCCTCGGATCTGGACCAATTCGACGACTACTACGACCATCTCTTCATCTGGAACGAGGAGCAACGTAACATCGTCGGTGCCTACCGCATCGGCAAGACCGACGAGATCCTTGCCGAACGCGGCATCGAGGGCCTCTACACCAGCACCCTGTTCACCTTCAAACCCGCCCTGTTCGAACGCATGGGCAAGGCCTTGGAGATGGGGCGCTCCTTCGTCCGCCCCGAATACCAGAAGAGCTACTCCGCCCTGTACCTGCTCTGGAAGGGCATCGGCTGCTACGTGCTGCGCAACCCGGACCACGTGGTGCTCTTCGGGCCGGTGAGCATCTCCAACGACTACTCCGAGGTTTCCAAGGAACTCATCGTCCGCTACCTGCGCAACCGGGACAGCATCTCCTCCCTGCACAAGCTGGTGAAGCCCAAGTCGCCGCCAAAGCTCAGGAATTTCAAGCGGCACGAGGTCCGGGAGTTCCGCAACGCCTTCAAGAGCGTGGAAGACGTCACCGAGGTCATCACGGACCTGGAGAACGAGTTCAAGGGCATCCCGGTGCTGCTGCGCCAGTACCTCAAACTTGGGGGCAAAATCCTGGCCTTCAACGTGGATCCCGAGTTCCAGAACTGCATCGACGGTCTGATCAAGGTGGACGTGCTGCAGACCCCGCCAAAAATCCTGGGCAGGTACATGGGCAACGAGAACGTGGAGCTGCTGCTGGAATACCACGCGGAGAAGAACGGCCGACCCACTGCCTGAACTCCACGCCTGCGAGGCGCATTTTTTCCCTGACGCATTCTTGCCAGCCGCGGGAAAAAGGCGTATGTGGATTGCGGTGTTACCAGCTGGAATGGGTGATTTTCACTTGCCCGTTCCAGCTAACGTGGTGTTTTGACCGCGCCTTCGCGCGGCCCGGGTGACAACCGCGAGCGTAGCACGATCTGTAGTACCTGGAGCAAACGTGCCTGCCGTTGTGCTCCCGCGGCTTCTCCGCCTGATTCACACTTGCAGCGCGGGTGTCACCATAACTTTGAGCAACACATTGGTTTACCATGTTGAGCTCCCAGTAAGTACAGCGCACGGCGCATGAGCAGCCTGGAATATTACAAACGCCCCCTGAGCAAGGACGACATCAACGCCCTGCCCCTGCGCCGTTACAGCGGCATCATCCGGATCGTGAGCAGCGTCCCCGCGCTGCACGAAGCCCTAGAGGATTTGCAGCGGGAGCGGGTGCTGGGTTTCGATACCGAGACCCGCCCCACCTTTGGCAAGAAGCAGCCCGAGAATCTCCCGGCCCTGCTGCAACTGGCCACGGAGCGGGCCATCTATCTCTTTCAGTTGCGCCGCATCGCCCTGCCCGAACCGTTGCGGGCCGTCCTGTCCGACTCCCGCATCATCAAGACCGGGGTGGCGGTCCACGACGACATCCGGGTGCTGCAGCGCCTCGCGCCCTTCGAGGCCGCAGGGTTCGTGGATCTGAGCGACGTGGCCAGGCAGAACGGCCTCTTGACCATGGGGCTGCGCAACATGGCCGCCAACCTGCTGGGCTTCCGGATCTCCAAGACCGCCCAGTGCTCCAATTGGGAGGCGCCCAAACTCTCTCCCAAGCAGATCGCCTACGCCGCCACGGACGCCTGGGTCAGCCGCGAGCTGCACATCCGTATCCAGGACCTGGGGCTCCTGCCACACGCCCAGTAGGCGCCGCGCCTGCCTGGCGGTCCGCAACCACAGAAGACTCCACACACGACGAGGTTTGCCATGTCAGCCACGCTTTTCGGCTCAGTCGGAATTCGCTCCAAGGGGGCGCTGTTGCCCGGCCTGCTGCTCTGTCTGCTGCTCGCCACAGTGCTCGGCGGCTGCAGTCCCAAGGCACCCCCTCGGTCCCAGGGCGGCCCCATGCCCATGGAGCCCCGGCAGTTCTCCCAAAGCCTCCTCAACGCCATCAACGATTACCGCCTCCAGCAGGGGCAGACGCCCCTGGCCTGGGACGAGCACCTCGCCTCCCTGGCCCAGGCCCATACGGCCCACATGGACCAGACGGGCAAGCTGAGCCACGACGGCTTCCAGCAGCGCTTCGAGGGTTCGGGCGCCGGGGTCTGCGTGGAGAACACGGCCTGGAACAAGAACACCCCCCAGGCCGTGCTGGACGGCTGGCGGGCCTCCCTGCCCTACGACCGCAACCTGCTGCGCCATGGTTTGTCCAGGGCGGGAATCGCGCGGGTGGGCTATTTCGTGACCTTTTTCGCCTGCGACTGAGGCCGGACCGGATGAGGCGCCCCTACATGTAGGAGCGCCAGAACAGATAGAGTAGGATGCCCAGGTTGGCCAGGATCAGCAGGAGGGTGTACAGCGGACGCCCCGTGCTTTGTTCCAGCCCCCAGGAACCGCTGTCCATGGCCCGCAGACACTTCTTGCAGTACAAAGTGTGGGGGCCGATCTTGCGGCCGCAACGGGGGCATTGCGTCGAATAGCCCATGCCGGGTTCGCCTCTCTTCACTCACTGTTTGGCCGGAGACCACACCCCCGGCCCTGCTCGCCTTGCAACAACCGCGCCCTCTTTCCGAGGGGCGGCCCCCACTGGACGGAGCCATTGGCCCGGTCCTTGCTAAAACCCTCCCGACGGTCCCTGGCTCGCGGCCTTTTGACGCGCCACGCCAAGGACCGGCAACCGGCGGCCCGCCCGGGCGACACTGGGGAACGCGTACCCTGCACTGCATACAATCGTTCCCGCCCCAAGGCAACCGCCGGTGGATCAGGTCCGGATGCACCGCTTCGGACCGCAGCGCCAGCAACAAGGAGGACCTCATCATGTCGCGTTTCCCTCTGCTCTTCGTCCTGCTGCTCTTGGCCCTGGGCTGTGTGGCCCTGCCCGGTCAGGCCCAGGCCCGCGAAAGCGTCCTGCTCATCGGCGATTCCTTGTCCATTTCCCTGGGGCAGCAACTGGAGCGTCACTACGCCCTGCGCCCCGGCGTGGAGTTCCACCGCCAGGGCAAGGTTTCCAGTGGTCTGGCCAGGCCGGACTTCTACGACTGGGAGGCGCAGCTCACCTCCCTGGCGCGCAGACAGCGCCCCAACCTGCTCGTGATCATGCTCGGGACCAACGACGACAAGCCCTTGCGCACCGCGACCGGGGTGCTCAGCTTCGGCAGCCGGGACTGGGACCGGGAATATCGGCGCAGGGTACAGAGCCTGGTGGACATTGCCCGCCGCCACAATCCCGCCGTGGAAATCCACTGGATCGGCGCGCCGGTCATGGGCAAGGACAAGCTGGACCAGGCCGTGCGGCACATCAACGGCGTGGTGGCCGCCCAGCTGGCCCGCAACACCAACTGTCAATTCATCGACACCCGCTCCAGCCTCACGAACCAGAGCGGCGCCTACACCCAATACACCCGTACCAGCTCCGGCCAGGTGCAGTTGCGGGCCGACGACGGCGTGCACCTGACCCCCACCGGCGCGGCCCTGCTGGCTCAGACCTATCTCGATGCCCGGGGCAGCGGCTCCGGGATGCTGGCCGCCGCGCCCAAGCCCGAGGCCCAGCCCGCCCAGCTCCGGCTGCACAGCGCCGTGGCTCTGCGCGAGCACAGCTCCGGCCCCAGCCTGCAGGCCCCCGTGGCACCCAGAAACGCGGCCTCTGCCCAGGCCAGGACCGGCAACAGCGCTCCGGCTCAGACCGTGGTGGAGGTCAAGACCGCGCCGGCGTCCCTGCCTGTGGAGCGGCCCGCCGTGGTCGCCAGCGCGCCTGAAGTCACCACCCCCTTACAGACGGCGGCGTTGCGGACACCGACACAACCCGCTGCCCTGCCCGCTGCGGTCTCCCAGAGCGTGGCCTCGGCCCCTGCGGTCAGCAAGCCGGCGGTCAAGTCCGCCCAGGCGGCACAGCCCAAGCTCCAGCCGGTGCAGGTGGCGGGACGCCCCTACGCCTTGCAGGAAAGCTCCTGGAGCGATGCCGCCCAGGCCAAGCGGCGGGCCGACAAGCTCGCGGCCAAGGGCCTCTCGACCTGGGTCAAGCAGGTGGATTTGGGGGCCAAGGGAATCTGGCACCGGGTGATGATCGGCTCTTTCGAAAACCTGGACCGCGCCCAGCAGCACAAGCGGCAGCTGGCCCAGCGCTTCTCGCTCTCCCACGCCCTGATCGTCCGGGTGGGGTAGCGCATTCTCGCCTTGCAACAAGGCTCCCTCCTGAAACAATAATCTATTGCTTCAGGAGGGAGCCTGGCAGAACACCGGCACCAAGCCACGCGCTGTTCGGGAAGGTCCGGAACCTTTCCGGACTGCGCGTCAGAACGTCCCGCCGCTGTCCTTTTTCTCCACGCCCAGCACCTTTTTGGACTGCACCGAGAAGTGGGTGTCGCTGGCCCAGGCCTTGATCTCCGGCAGGTCCCAGAGCGGGAAGCGGTCACGCTCGCCCGTGGGCGGGCCCAGCAGGTCCTCCACCATGACCCGGATGCGCTCCTGTTGCGCGGGGGCGTACTTCAGCGAAACACCGTAGAACCGCTCCTGGAAGAACAGGTAGCGCACGTGCTGCAGGGGCACGTCGCCCAGACTGCGGTTGGCGTCGACCACACTGCAGTTCAGGGCCTCGGGGCCGATCTCCCAGCACTGCTCCAGAGTGTGGTAATCCTCCACCACATCGAGTTCCGTGCCCCACTCCAGCCCACGAAATCCCGTACGTAGATCCGGAGTGGCATCGGCGGCGAGCTCCGGCGCTCCCTTGGCGGGCTTGCGGCTGGAGCAGGCCGTCAGCTGTCCCAGGCTGGCGAGGAGGACCAGGATGATGCAGCAGCGAAGCAGGAGCGACAGCTTCATGTATCCCTCGTCGGGTTGAGATTGCACAAGGGGCGCTCGGCCAGGATTCGCCTGACGGCTGAAAGGGTGCGGCACCTCGAGAAATCCACCGGCAAACCACAACCCGTGCCGGAGGAATCTTTGCTCTAACCCTCTTCCCTTTACAGGGAACATCCGCTAGGATGATTAAACGTACGAAAAACGTTCCCTGTATCGTTCGAGGGCAGAACACGGCTGCGGAGCCTCGCAACCGAGGCCGGCGGCCGATGCAGCACCGGCGGAAGACAGCTTCTCTTGCGCCTGAAACACCATGCGCACCATGCCTCTTTTCCGGAATCGCCGCAAGCACCGCACCTGGGGGGAGCCATGCCGTGCGGACTTGCCACCCGGGAAAAAGCTCAGGATACCGCCGGGCACCGCTCGCACAGACCGGCACCACCGTAACCACAATGGCCTGTTTCCGGGGGATACGCAGCAATGGCCCAGAGCAATATTCTTCTTGAATCCGGCACCAACGAACTGGAAATCGTCGAGTTCTTCATCGACGAAGTGGGCCATGACGGAAAGGTCTATACCGGGTACTACGGTGTCAACGTGGCCAAGGTCCTGGAAATCATCCGTCTGCCCAAGGTCACGGAAATGCCGGAGGCCAGGCACCCCTGCCTGCTGGGGGCCTTCAACCTGCGCACCCGTATCGTCCCGCTCATCGACCTGTCCATCTGGCTGGGCAAGACCATGGCCGAGACCAGTTCCCCTAAGGTCATCGTCATGGAGTTCAACTACCTGACCAACTCCTTCCTGGTCTCCGGGGTGAACCGTATCCATCGCTTGAGTTGGGAGCAGGTGGAACCCCCCGGGGGGCATCTTTCCCATTTCAGCGAGGGCAGCATCACGGGCATGGTCAAGTTCGACGACCGCATCATCCTGCTGCTGGACATGGAAAAGATCGTGGCCGACCTCAACCCCAGTCTCGGCATGCTGGTGGAGGAACCGCCAATCATCAAGGTGCAGGGCGACCAGCCCATCCGGGTGCTGTTCGCCGACGACTCCTCCATGATCCGCAAGACCCTTACCCGGGGGCTGGAGCAGGTGGGCTTCGAGGTCACCGTGGTCAGCGACGGCAAGCAGGCCTGGGACCATCTCACTGAACTCAAGACCAGAATCGGAAACCGCCCCATCACGGAGTTCCTCAACGTCATCATATCCGACATCGAAATGCCCGTGATGGACGGCCACAACCTGACCAAGCGCATCAAGGCGGATCCCGTGCTCAAGGAACTGCCCGTGCTGCTGTTCTCTTCGCTGATCACGGACGCCCTGCGCCACAAGGGGGAATCGGTGGGGGCCGACGATCAGATCGCCAAGCCGAACATCCTGACCCTGACGGATCGGACCAAGAAACTCCTCGCTGACCGGCAGGGACTCGTCTTTCCCGAATAGCCTGGCTGAACACCTGGACCGGACCGAACGGCACAAGCGCCTCCGGTTCGCACCACAACGCTGCGCAACGGTCGCCCCTGCATTGAGGGCGGCCGTTTC
>CAZNSV010000084.1:0-10418 GCA_964575775.1 uncultured Desulfovibrionaceae bacterium | reverse complement strand
CAGCAGGACCCCGGCGGCGCGCACCGGCCGACCGTCGGGATCACGCTGCACCAGGCCGTGGCACCAGCCCAGGCGCAGGTCGCCGCTGCGGCGCAGGAAGTGGAACTGCTCGTTGACGTCGTGCCCCTGCAGGAGGGAATGCCAGATCGTGGCAGCCAC
This sequence comes from uncultured Desulfovibrionaceae bacterium, assembly GCA_964575775.1. Taxonomy (GTDB): domain Bacteria; phylum Desulfobacterota; class Desulfovibrionia; order Desulfovibrionales; family Desulfovibrionaceae; genus CAZFCK01. The sequence goes on along the minus strand of CAZNSV010000084.1, from coordinate 10,259 downwards.
GTCCTGCTGCTCCTGGGGGAGGTGCTGGCTCAGAAAACGCTCGAGCCCGCCGCTGACCTTGCCGGGCCTGTAGCCCAGGACCTCCTGCATGCTGGTGGACCACAGCACGTCCCCGGCCAGGAGATCGGCCTCCCAGAAGCCGCAGCGCGAGACGAAGCGGGGCCAGTCCAGGCCCTTGGGCGCCAGTTCCCGGACGCCTCCGGTTCCATCCTCGAAGTCGGAAGGCACGGCAAAGAGGAACAGGGCGATGGGCTCGGTGTTCAGGGCCTTGGCCAAGGCGCAGATCACGGCAAAAGACGGCCCGCTGGCACCCCGTTCGAGCTTGTTCATGTGCTCGAAGGAAATACCGGCCTTCTCTGCCAGCTGCTGCTGCGTGAGGTTCTCGATGGTCCTCAGGAAGCGCAGCCGCCTGCCGAAGAGCTGCAAGCAGGCCTGGTCGTGCGTGGCCTTGGGCATAGCCGCTTCCCCCCCTTAATCAACAAATTAATAGGCAGAGGGCCGCACCATGTCCATGTACTACAGATACGTGTCCGAAAAAACCACATGTGTCGCACCGCACGGCAGAGCTTGACACGCTTGTGTATGCCGCGGCAAGGGCAGCCCCTGCCTGCGCGATCCTGCTCAATGAAGGCAATCCCCCCTCTTTCACTCAAGTTCCTGTTCATTACTCAAGACAATCCCCTGCCCCTCTGTTACTCTTCAGGGCAAGCACCACTGTTGCTATACGCACAACCGCATTTCGCTGCTGAAGGCAGCTGGTTCAAGCACCAAAACGAACAACCGGGGCCAAGGGCCCCGGCTGATCATAACCGCTTGTCCTTTTGAACCAGACGCAACAGCCCGGTTCTTCGACGATGCTCAGTGCGCTGCCAGCCACTGCTCCCAGGCCTGCAGGGCGGGCTTGCCGTCCGCCGTGGTCACGCCCTCGAACCACCCCTTGTAGAGCTCGGGATTGGCCTTGAGCCAGGCCAGGCTCGCGGCCCTGGGTTCCAGGCCCTGGGTCTCGTGCATGGCCAGCATGATCTGGTTGAGCATGCTCACCGGGAACTTCATGTTCTCCAGCAGCTTGCCCACGTTGGGCATTTCCTGGACAAAGCCCGCGCGCACGTTGGTCCAGACCGTGGCCGAGCCGTCGTCCTCGCCGAAGGTCGCGGCGTCGCTCCCGGCCAGGTAGCGCATGTCGATGTTCTCATTCATGCTATGGGGCGACCAGCCCAGGAACACGATCCACTTGTCCTCCTTGGCAAAGGAGCGCACCTGCCCCAACATGGCCGGTTCGCTGGAAGGAATCAGGGTGAACTTGCCCAGGCCGAACAGGTCCTGGTCGATCATGCCTTGGATGATCTCGTTGCCGTCGTTGCCCTCCTCGATGCCGTAGATCTTCCACTCCAGCTTGTCGCCGAACGTGGCGATGTCCTTGAAGTGCTTCAGCCCCCCTTCGTAGGCGTAGGCGGGCACGGCCAGGGTGTATTTGGCGCCGGGCATGTTGGCCACCAGCTTTTCCACGGTCCCGGCCTGGAAGAACTTGTCCGCGATGGTCTGCATGGAGGGCATCCAGTTGCCCAGGAACACGTCGGCCTCGTTGCTGGCCATGGCCTCGTAGGCGATGGGCACCGAGACCAGCAGTGCCGTGGGCTCGTAGCCCAGGCTCTCCAGCACGGCCGTGGCCGTTTCCGTGGTGATGGTCACGTCCGTCCACCCCACATAGACGAAGCGCACCTTCTTTGCTGCAAAGGCGGGCGCACTGCCCAGGGCCAGCGCCAGCATCAACAACAACATTGGGATCAGGACAACGGTACAGCGTTTCAGGAAATGAGTCATGACTACTCCTTGGTTGGGGGTGAGCCAGGACCGCCAGTGCCCTTCGCACCAACGGCAGCCCCGGAACGCGGGGACGCAGACCGTCTACGACCGCGCGCCAAACCAGCCCAGGACCTTGGGGGCGTGATTCTGATAGATGTGTTTGACTTCCTGGTATTCCTCCAGCCCCTGGCGGCCCAGCTCGCGGCCCAGGCCGCTCTGCTTGAACCCGCCCCAGGGCGCCTGGGCGAAGTACACGTTGAAGTCGTTGATCCAGACCGTGCCGAAACGCAGGCCCAAGGCCATGCGCCGGGCCCGGTCCTGGTCGCGGGAGAAGACCCCGGCCGAGAGGCCGTAGGTGGTGGCGTTGGCCCGCGCCAGCACTTCCGCCTCGCTGCTGAAGCGCTCCACGGTGATCACGGGCCCGAAGACCTCTTCTTGCACGATGCGCTGCCCGTCGTGACAGTCCACGAACAAGGTTGGGGCGAAGAAAAAGCCCCGTTGCAGCTCCGGGCTCTGGGGGCGGGTGCCGCCCACCACCAGCCGCGCGCCCTCCGCCTGCCCCAGCTCCACGTACTCCTCCACCTTGGCCAGGTGCTCGCCAGAGATGAGCGGCCCCATCTGGGTTTCGGGCTCCAGGCCGCTGCCCAGCCTGATCTTGCCCACGCGCTCCGCCAGGGCCACCACAAAGGCATCGTAAATGGGCGCCTCCAGCATCAACCGCGCCCCTGCCGAGCAGATTTGCCCCGCGTGGAAAAACACCGCGTTGAGGGCCTGATCCACGGCCAGGTCGAAGTCGGCATCCGCGAATACGATGTTCGGGTTCTTGCCGCCCAGCTCCAGGGCCACCTTTTTCACGGTGCCCGCCGCAGCCCGCATGACACGCTTGCCCGTCTCCACGCCGCCCGTGAAGGACACGAGATCCACGTCGGGGTTTTCGGCCAGCTCCGCCCCCACGCTGGCACCGGGCCCCAGCACCAGGTTCGCCACGCCTGGGGGCAGTCCCGCCTCCTCCAACAGCGCCATGATTCGCACGCTGGTCAAGGGCGTGATCTCGCTGGGCTTCAGGACCATGGTGCACCCAGCGGCCAGGGCCGGGGCCAGTTTCCAGGCAGCCTGGAGCAGCGGATAATTCCAGGGGCAGATCATGCCACAGACCCCCACGGGCTCGCGTACCAGCAGGCTGGAGGCCTCGGGATTGGGCGGGTGCAGCACCTCGCCCCCGTCCTTGTCCGCCAGACCGGCATAGTAGCGGAAGATGCCCGCGATGCCGTCCAGGTCCCAGCGGGACTCTTCCAGGGTCTTGCCCGTGTCCAGGGTCTCCAGCCGGGCCAGGTCCTCGCGCTCGCGCTCCAGCAGCGCGGCCACGCGCCAGAGCAACCGCCCGCGCTCCTCTGCCGCGAGCCGGGGCCAGGGGCCCTCGTCGAAAGCCCGCCGCGCCGCGGCCACCGCCCGCCGGGCGTCCTCGCGCCCCCCGGAGGGCAACTCGGCCAGCACGCTCTGGTCATAAGGATTCAGGGTCCGGCTCCTGGCCCCGGAAATCGCCTCCACCCAGCGCCCCTCGATGAACATGCCCTCAGGCAGCATGGGGAGCCTCCTTGCGCTGCGCAGCGTGCCGGTAATAGCCCGCCTCGTCGGCCGGCAGAGGCGTGTTGCCCAGGATCAGATCCGCCGCCTTCTCCGCGATCATCAGCACGGGGGCGTAGATGTTGCCGTTGGTCACGTAGGGCATCACCGAGGCGTCCACCACGCGCAGGTTCCGGACGCCGTGCACCCGGAGTTCGGGATCCACCACGGCCTCGGGGCCGCGCCCCATCCTGCAGGTGCAGCTGGGGTGGTAGGCGCTTTCGCCTTCCCGGGCCACGAAGTCCAGGATTTCCTCGTCGCTCTGCACCCTGTCGCCAGGGGCCAACTCCGCCCCCCGAAAGGGATCGAAGGCCGGTTGGGTCATGATCTCCCTGGTCTTGCGGATGGCGTCCACCCAGTCCTGGCGCTCCTGCTCGGTGGAGAGGTAGTTGAAGCGGATCTTGGGCGGGTCCTCTGGGTTGGCGGACCCGAGGCTCACGGAGCCGCGCACGTCGGTGTTCATGGGCCCCACGTGCACCTGGTAGCCGTGGGCTTCCTGGGCCACGGAGCCGTCGTAGCGGATGGCGATGGGCAGGAAGTGGTACTGCAGGTTGGGGTAGGGCACCCGCTCGTTGCCGCGAATGAAACCCCCGGCCTCGAAGTGGTTGCCCGCGCCGATGCCCTTCTGCCCGAAAAGCCACTGCAGGCCGATCCAGGGCTGGTTGTACCATTTCAGGGCCGGGGCCAGGCTCACGGGCTGCTTGCAGGCGTACTGCACGTAGACCTCCAGGTGGTCCTGCAGGTTCTCGCCCACGCCGTGCAGGTCCCGCACCACCGGGATGCCCAGGCTGCGCAGGGTCTCGGCCCTGCCCAAGCCGGAAAGCTGCAGCAACTGCGGGGAGTTGATGGCCCCGCCGCAGCAGATCACCTCGCCGGTCTGGACCTGCCGCGTGCGCCCCCAGTGGGTGAACTCCACACCCACGGCCTTGTCGCCGGAAAAGAGGATGCGCCGGACCAGTGCTCCGGTGCGCACCGTGAGGTTGCGGCGCCGCTTCACGGGGTGCACGTAGGCACGAGCGGCGTTCCAGCGCCGGCTGCGGTAGATGGTGGCGTCGAACTTGCCGAAGCCCTCTTGCCGGAACCCGTTCACGTCATCCGTGAGGGGGTACCCGGCCTGCTGCACGGCCTTGAAGAAGGCGTCGAAGAGCGGGTTGCCGCATTCGGGGGTGGTCAGATAGAGGGGGCCGGCCGCGCCCTGCCAGCGGTCCGCGCCCATGAGCCGCTGCTCCAGGCGCTTGAAGTAGGGCAGGCAATGGGCGTAGCTCCACTGCTCCAGCCCGTCCTCGGCGGCCCACTTCTCGTAGTCCATGGCGTTGCCGCGAATGTAGATCATGCCGTTGATGCAGCTGGAGCCGCCCAGCACCTTGCCGCGAGGCTGGTAGATGCGGCGGTTGTGCATCCAGGGCTCGGGCTCGGACTCGTAGTGCCAGTTGTAGAACTTCCCGGCCAGGGGGTAGGTCAGGGCCGCGGGCATGTGGATGCGGAAATCCAACCGATAGTCCGGGCGTCCAGCCTCGAGGACCAGCACCTTGTTGTTGGGGTTGGCGCTGAGGCGGTTGGCCAGCACACTGCCGGCGGACCCGCCCCCAACGATGACGAAATCGTACTTCCTGGTCATTCTTGCTCCTTGCGTCTGACAGCCAGGCCGCTGCCGGATGCGTCCACAGGGGCAGGCCCTGCTACGCGGTGTCCCGGTCAGGGGCCTCGCCTGTCTGTTCCATCCTTTGCCGCCGCGCCAGACAGCGCCGCAGCAGTACATAGTGATTACCGATGCTCGAAAGGGCTTCGAGGGGTTCGCCCTTGGCGATCTGCCTGGCCGTTTCAAGCCAGTTGGCCGCCGTGGCCTCGCGAAAGTCCGGATCGCGGTACAGAGCGTGGTCATGGGAGCTGAAACCCTGCTGGGTGGCGGCCATGACCCACTCGAAGACCGGGTTCCCGGCCAGGCGGGCCAGCCTGAGGTTGAGCTCGCGGTCCAGCTCGCCCAGGGCCTCGAGGTCCGGGTCCGGCGTGGCCGCCTTGACGCAAAGCGCCTCGGCAAGGCGCACCAGCTCCCGGCGGGCAGTTTCGTCCCCCCGGGACAGGGCCAGCAGGGTGATGGTGCGGTCCATGCTCTCGCGGAACTCCACCACGTGCTCGGGCGCCACGTGCCGTTGCTTGAACAGCAGGGCCAGGGGCTGACTGACGCTCACGGCGTCCAGTTCGCGAACGAACGCGCCCCCTTTGGCGCCCTTGCGGATCTCCAGGAGCCCGCGTTCGCGCAGGGCGCGCAGGGCCTCGCGGATGGCGCCGCGCCCGACCTTGAACTGGGCCTGCATCTCCCGCTCACTGGGCAGTCCCTCGCCGGGGCGGATGCTCCCGGACAAAATGGCGGCTTCGATCTGCAGGGCCACCTCCTCGGAGCTGCGTCCGCCGCTGGCCGGTGTGAAGGCAATGAGTTTCTTGACGGTGTCCATGGGTTTGGTCGTGCCAATTATTAAAGTTTGCTGGGCAAGTTGACGGTCTGCAAACCAGAGCACACGCTGTAGAGTGCGCAAATCTTGACTCTGGAAATTCAGCCCCTGACAGCAGGGGGCCGCCCTCGCAACGATTGGTAGGACCATTATTTGCCCCAACGCGCGGGCCGTGTCAACCCCGCGCCGCCCCCAGAGCCTTGCGCGCCGGACGCGTCCCGCCCCTGCGCCAACACTTTGGATTCACACCCTCCAAGGACCCAAGAGCCCCCTTGACAGCCCCTGCTCCCGGTCGTAGACATCTAGTCAGGACAGTCTTTTTGCAAAGCCAAACCTGTCGTGAGGCAGGGGCGGAAAGCCACGGATCTCCCGCTGTGCCCCCACCAATGGGGCGCTCCAGGGGAGACCGCCGGGTTGCCTGAAAGCACTGCCCACGCGTTCCGCACCCGGTGCGGGGCAGTGGCATCCCCGGCTTTCCCCTCCCCAACCATGGATGGTTGCCCGTCGCTCCGGACAGCGAGCAGGGTTTGGCCCGCGATGCGGCACGGCCGCCGCACGGGTACAGAGCCCCCATTCCCTTCGAGTCAAGGAGCGCGTATGAAAGTCGTGGAAGGCCAATTGCAACTGTGGTCCATGGTCAGCGACATGTCGCGTGTCAGCGACAGCCTGGCCTCCCAGACCATGCGGCAGTTCATCAGCCTGCAGGTAGAGCAGCAGGCCATGACGCCGGATGTGCTGCCCACACAGGTGGATATTCGCAACACCATCGAGGCCACCACGGGCAAGCTCGTCAGCAGCATCGGGTGACAACCGCGAGCCCCGCGAGGCAACCCGCGGGCCAGCGACAGGGAGGAAGAAATGCCCTACACGCACAAGCAGCTACAGGCCCTGGAACTGACGGCCCAATTCGCCAGCCAGAACCCCAGCATGGTCTCGCGCAGCCTCAACGACATCGTGCACGCCGCGCAACAGGTGCACGTCACGGCCCCCAAACTGGTGCCGGACACGGTGCTGCGCAGCTCGCCCCTGGCGGAAACCCAGGGCGGACAGGTGCTCAAGACCCAGGCCTGAGCCGCAGTCTAGGCCTTGGGCGCCGGCTTATCCAGGACAGGCGAGCCTGGCGGAAAAAATTTACCCCGAACTGAAAAAAATGCTTTACAAGCACCGAAGGTTTGGATAGAAAGACTTTCTTGACGCCGAAGTGGTGGAATTGGTAGACACGCTAGGTTCAGGGTCTAGTGCGGGTTTCCGCGTGGGAGTTCGACTCTCCCCTTCGGCACCACAAGACGATAAAGCCTGACCCGCAGGCTGACGGAAAGGCCGCTGCACACGCAGCGGCCTTTCTGCTTTGCTCCGCACCTCGTCCGCGCCATTGGCAAGGCCTCACCCCCCTGGGATCAGGCACTTGCCGCTGCCGCGCACCGCGTTGTCCGTCGACCTCAGACCGGACAATTGATCTTGGGCCCGTTGCCGCTCCCGTCGCGAGGGCCGGTCCCATTGCCCGTACCATCGCCAGGGCCATAGCCGCCCTTGCCGCCGCCGGAGCCTCTGCCGCCGCCGGAGCCCCCACCGCCGGGGCCCCGACCAGCAATCTGGAGTACGGAGGCAGCCGAAGCCTGCACCAGCGAGCCATGTTGCAGGTCCTGCGCATTCCGACCCACTCCATCACCGGCTTCTGCGAGAGACGCATTGGCCATGACAACCAGCAAGAACAGCATTCCAACGACCCACAGCTTCTTCATAACAATCTCACCTCGTGTGGTTTGATGGGCCTGTGGAAACGATGTATTACGTACAATTCACCGCCCCAGGCCCCTGTTGCGGACAGACATGAACCACAACCCTCGCCTCTTTGCCACTTCAGCCTGCTCGTTGTTTTCACGCCCCTTCCGCAGGCCCTTGCTTCAACACTCGAGCTGGTTTATGCGTCCTTACCAGCATCTATGAGCTGCAAAGGTAAAAGGTCACGGGCATGGCACCACTTTCTGCGTTTTTCTCCAGAACAATGCCCATCTTCATGATATCTCTGGCGTTCATTCTCTCGTGCGGAACTGGCGGCTGCGTGCCTCGCCCCAGCCCGCCCCTCTCGGACCAGGAGGCCGTGCTGTTGTACTACGACGGGCCGGCGACGAAAGTTTGCGTCAGGGGCAGTTTCAATGCCTGGGCGCCAGACCAGGACTGCCTCCGCTTCACGGGCCAGCGCTGGGAGCTTGCCCTGCGCTTGCCGCCCGGACGCCATACCTATGTCTTCTGGCTCGACGACCACCGCGCGCTGCCCGACCCCGCGGCCCTGCTCCAGGAAGACGACGGGTTCGGCGGCCGCAACGCCGTGCTTTTTGTGCCATAGCCGCGTGACCTCCGGCCCATGGTGTGCGTATACCTTGCATATGAGTGCGACACAGGACAGGTGTGCTGCGGAAGAACGAGAGATTATCCACCGCATCATGAGGGGAGACATTCAGGTCTATGCACACCTGGTGACGCGCTACCAAACCCCGATCTACAACCTGATGCTCAGGATGTGCCGCTCCAGGGAGCAGGCCGGTGACCTTACCCAGGAGACCTTTGTGCACGCTTTCGAGAAGCTCGCCACCTACGACCCGGAACGGGCCTTCTTCCCATGGCTCTACACCGTGGGGCTGAACGTGGCGCGCGACCACCTGCGCCGCCACAAGAACGAACGGCAAGCCACCCTCAGCCTCGATGTCCTGCTCGGCAACGGCGAAGAACCGCGGCACCCCGATGAACCCTATGACCGGGCCATGGACCGCAGGCTCCTCAGCCAGGCCCTGGCCGAACTCCCAGACGACATGCGCGAGGCCCTGCTGTTGCGCTTTCGCGAGGAATGCTCCTATGTGGAAATCGCCGCAATCCTGCAGATCGGCCTGAGCAACGCCAAGATGAAGATTCACCGGGGACTGGAACGCATCCGCCAGACCCTGCTCAAGGAGCCGCAATCATGATCGACACCCATGACCTGGATCCGGAAGACCGCGCCGTGGCGCAGCGGATCGCCAGCCTGCCCTATCACCCGCCTCCGCCCGAGCTGGCGGCCCGGGTCATGGCTCGGATCACTGCGCGACGCCTTCCATTCTGGCGCCGCTGGCTGCAGTGGCTTGTCACGCCGCGCCCCATCCGCATTGCGCCTCTGGCACCCCTGGGGGCCGTGGCCTGTGCCCTGCTGCTTCTGTTCGTTGTACTGCCCGACGACAACACCGCGCCCCCTTCAACGCCCCCCCGCGTGGTCCCCCTGCAGGCGTCCCCCGCGACCAGCGCGAACGGCCGGGTGGAAGTGGTCTTTTTCCTGCGCGCCGAGGATGCGCGCGAAGTGGCCTTGGTCGGCTCCTTCACCAACTGGCAGGACCAGGGGTACCGCCTGCAACAGACGGGGCAGGAAGGGCTCTGGACCATCACCCTCCCCCTGGCCACAGGGCGCCACCAATACGCCTTTCTCCTCGACGGCAATCGCATGCTGCCCGACCCGAATGCCCTGCTCCTCGAAGAAGACGGCTTCGGCAATTTCAACTCCGTGATCATGGTGGACGACGATGTGCAGGCTTGACAACGTGTTCCCTCATCGACCGTGGAAAGGGGCGATTCTTTGCGTGCTCCTGCTCCTGGCGCCGCTGTCTGCCCAGTGCGCGCCCCCTTCCGCCGTGCCGCCGCAGGTCTCGGACCGTGTGCTGGCCCTGGCCTTCACCCACAAACTGAGTGACCAGGCCGTGCAAACCATGCTTGCCCCCCTGGCAGAAGCCTCGGCCCTGAACCTCCCCCTGCAACCCCTGGTGGAGAAAATCGAGGAGGGCCTGGCCAAGCAGGTTGAGCCGGAGCGGATCGCACATGTTCTCATGGCAATGAACCAGCGCCAGGTCGCGTTTTCGGCCATGCTGCCCAATCCGCCGCCCCCCTTGGAGGAAAGACACCGGCTTCTGGAGCGCATGAACCATCTGGCCGCCCTCGGCGTGCCCCCGGAAGAACTCACCGCGACCATGCGACAAGCCCGGGACGTTCCCCTGCCCCAGGTGCTCAATGCCCTGGAAACAAAGGCGGCCCTGGTACGTAACGGGATGTCGCCGCAGGATGGACAGCGGATCCTGACGCAGGGGTTGGCCTCGGGCTTCTTCCATGAACCGGCCTGGGGCCTGGCAGCCATGACCAGGGCCGCACAGGAACACGGCATCCCCACTGCGCGTGTTGCGTCCATGGCGTTGGAGGTCGTCGCCCGCAAAACCACCCTGCAGGCCGCCGCCAAGGCGCTGGGGCTCCCCCCCGGCGCCCTGGGACCGGGCAAAGGCCATGGCCGTGGCCCCAGGTCTGGGCAAGGGGGCGGACAGGGACCCGGATCAGGACACGGCAAGGGCGGCAACGGTGGGGGCGGGGGTA